>CAZBWS010000022.1:0-29497 GCA_964495705.1 uncultured Gammaproteobacteria bacterium | reverse complement strand
GTTGTCATTAGAACAGCCTACAATGGCAGCCGTTGCCATCAATGGCAAAAGAGCCTTCTTAAAAATATGCATTTGCATCCCCCTGGAATCATGCAGTAATCGTTTGATGAATTATTGGCTCAAGCCTATCTCATAGTTATATGGGGTGACAAGCCTTAAAATGCTTAAGTATGTGAGTATCTTTTACTATAACGGTCATTTTCAGCCAGAATTTACAAGATAGACACAATAATTTTATAAGCCCTTGTTTTACCTATGTTTGATTTAGCCAGAAACTACAAATATTGATTTTTCTGCATTGCACAATATATGGCCAGCCCTTATGCTGCTCATCCGTCACTATTCGTGTAAATATTCCAATATGATCATCAACATTACTCGCAAAGAGAAACGTTTAGGACGAGCACTGAACAACGCCAATAGCTATGCCGAATGGAAAGGCATTGCCAATGAGCTAGATCACCTAGGCGGCCTAGATGACTGGAAGGCCACTGACGAGTCTCATGACTATAACTTCATACTTATCAGAGATAGGCTGCATAAACTTCGTCAATTGCGTGAGCGAGGGGATATTCGTGAGCTTGTATTTTGGCTACATGAAGGCCTGCACGGCAATATTGGCAACCTAGCGAATAACGAGTTATATGGCCAAGCTCACCTTGGCACTAAAAACCTAATTACTGACTATATATATGAGCTGTGCGCCACACTGAACTACTTGGGTAGCAATGACTTCCCCGATTTTCCTCTAGCTGAGAAGATCAAGTTCTTCAAGCGCCTAGGGATTGTTTTTGGTCGCTCAGCACTCATGTTAAGTGGCGGCGCAACCATGGGCATGTGGCATATTGGCGTGGTGAAAGCCCTGCATGAGCAGCAGGTGTTACCTCGCGTTATGTCGGGGTCTAGCGCTGGATCCATCATCGCGGGCGCTGTTGGCGTCACTCGCGACGAAAACATTAACAACTTCTACGACCCCGAATACATCTATCTACATGCCTTTCGTGCCTTTGGCATTAAGGACGCCTTTAAAAATCGCTCTTTTATGGATAGCTCTCACTTACAGTCTTGCTTGCAAGAAAACATTGGCGAGATGACCTTTGAAGAAGCATTTGAGCACACGGGCAGAATCATCAACATCACCGTCTCTCCCGTTGAAAAAAACCAGCAGCCGAGGCTGCTTAATTACCTGACCGCCCCCAATGTGCTGATTCGACAGGCTTCACTGGCCTCTTGCTCTATACCGGCAGTATTCCCGCCAGCTACATTATTGGCCAAGGACTACCACGGGCGTGTCGTTCCCTATCTGCCGTCGATGAAATGGGCAGACGGCAGCCTGAAAAGCGACTTACCTCGCTTACGCTTAAGTCGGTTATTTGATGTGAACCATTATATTGTTGGGCAAACCAACCCCCATGTTGTGCCATTTTTGCAATTAGAAAACTATATGCACAAAAGAGGCTGGGGGTCGCCTATGGACAGTATGATCGGCTCAACTTTACGCGTTAATGGTGAGCACCTATTAAGCCGAGCGAGTAAGCGCTACGCAGGGTCTACAACAGGTAACGCGCTCAATGGCTTAAACACGCTACTGCGCCAGAACTATCGTGGGGATATTACTTTAATCCCTAAATTCCGCCTAAAGAGCTTTGCACGTCTAGTCTCTAACCCAACACCAACGGATATAGCCAATTTCATGCTGGCTGCGGAGCGTCAAACCTGGCCCCGCATTGAACAAATCCGCAACTCAACCATTGTCAGCAACACGATTGACAAATGCCTGCAGCAGCTAAAGACCCAAGCCAAGCAACAGCCTGCAGGCATCAAGTCTGTCGTCACCAGCATCAACAGTAAAAAAATGGGTTAGTGATAATTCCAGCAATAAAAAAGGCCCTTTAAAGGGCCTTTTTTATTGCTGGAATATACGTTTGCTAGCTCTGTTTGCGCATCGCCATGAATTCGGCCATGCCTACCACATTGTGATCCTCAGGCTTTTGCTCGGTGGGCTTGTCTTGTACTGTCTTTTTCAAGGGAACCTTCATAGCCTCCGCCGTGGGCTTAACTATTTTCTGGGCTGCTTTCGCGGGTGCTTTAACTGCCTGGGAAGGCTTAGGTACTTTTTTATAGTCGTATAAGTTTTTGGCCCGCAGAACCACTTTGCGATAAGGCTGAATGGAATGACTATTCATACGGCTCATTAACTGTTTAAAAACAGGGCTTTCAAAAAACACATCTTGGCTAGCCTTTGTCTCAAAAATCAACACCAAACCCAAGCTAGAAGAACCCTCTACTTGAAGTAGCTGTATATTAACAAAGCCCTTAAACTGGCGAACCACTTTACCAAAAAAGCGCAGCCAATTAGGGAAGGCCTTGCGCCCCGAGGCATTCAAAAAAAGTTGTATTTGTGCTTGAACCATAACTTACCCACCATCTTAACTTGTCAATTTGACCTAAACTGCCGCTCTAGGTCAAGACTGTGGCGTGAAAAAGCAGGTTTCACCTTGAAGATTAAACTCCCTGTCTCATTCGGACTACTTCACATGCTATGATTTGGCGAAAATTCGGGAAAGAAGTCATGAAAACATACAAAAAATCATTTCGCAGCTTTGATAACAGCAACATTATTTATCGTGAATGGTTGGTGAATAAGGCTAAGGCGAATCTGGTCGTTGTGCACGGAATTGGCGAACACAGTAACCGCTATGAGCATGTGGTCAACCACTTTACAGGTGCGGGGCTAAATGTTTTCACATGGGATGCGCGAGGGCATGGTGACTCCGACGGCCAAAGGGGCTTTATTGAGTCCTGGGAATATTTTAGGAAGGATATACACGAATATTTCAAGGCGATAAAAGAGCAGCTTGGCGACAAACCTGTTTTTTTACTTGGGCACAGCTTGGGCGGCTTAAAAACATTAGATTATCTATTGCACCATGGAAATGAAAACATCCAAGGTTATATCTGCTCTGCCCCAGCCATTGGCAAAGTTGGAATATCCCCTGTTCTGCTAGCGCTGTCTAAAGTGCTCACCAATGTCACTCCAAGATTGAGCTTAGACACAGGCATGGATCACAGTGCCATTTCACGTGACTCGAGGTGGCTAGAACTCACTGGCGTCGACAAACTCTATCATAGTCGTGGCACGCCGCGCCTAGCCATGGAAGTCATTAAGGCGGCTGAATGGGTTCAAAGCAATACAGACAAGCTGAACTACCCCATTCTAGCCATCCACGGCACTGCAGATAAGATCTGTGACATTGGCGGCACTCGTCAATTTATGTCCAATACGACACAAAATGACAAAACAACACTAGAGTATGAAGGGGGTTATCATGAGCTCTTCAATGACATCGAGCGCGAGCGTGTATTGAGCGATGTAGAAAATTGGATTGCAGCCAGGCTTTAATCCTGAAAAGCTATTCATTCAAACGCGGTTTATCGTTAAACTGCGCCTTTCATTTATAAAAACCACTGCGAGCACACATGAAAAACGACCTGATCATGGCCATTGACCAAGGGACAACCAGTACCCGCGCCATCATCTTTGATAAACAGGGACAAACCCTGATTAACTCGCAACAAGAGTTCACCCAGTATTACCCTGCTGACGGCTGGGTAGAGCACGACCCTGAAGAAATTTGGCAAACCACGTTAGATGTCTGCCAAGACGCTCTAAAGCAATGTGAAAGCACGGGTCACTCTGTCGCCGCTATTGGTATCACTAACCAGCGTGAGACAACCGTAGTATGGAATCGTGAAACGGGGGAATGCCTATATAATGCCATCGTCTGGCAAGATCGTCGCACAGCCAACACCTGTGAAATGTTACGCGCAGGCACAGACTTAGCTGAGCTCGCGGACAAAACAGGTTTATTGTTAGACCCCTACTTTTCAGCCACTAAAGTCGCCTGGATACTGGACAACGTCGATGGCGCACGCGCATTAGCGGAACAGGGCAAGCTCGCCTTTGGAACCACAGACTGCTTCCTTATTTGGCGCCTAACTGGGGGCAAGGTACATGCTACCGACGCAACCAATGCCTCGCGTACCCTGGTCTTTAATATTAAAACCCAGCAATGGGATCAACAGCTATTAGATCTATTTAGCGTCCCCGCCAATATGCTACCCGAGGTTAAAGACTCCGCTGACAACTTTGGCACTACCGATGCGGATGTGCTTGGGCAGGCAATCCCCATTACCGGTGTGGCCGGCGACCAGCAAGCTGCACTCGTGGGGCAAGCCTGCTTCGAGCCGGGTATGATTAAATCCACTTACGGCACGGGCTGCTTTGTTGTACTCAACACGGGTGAATGGGCGGTAAAATCTCAAAACAAATTGCTTACCACTATTGGCTATCGCATCAATGGCAAAGTCACTTATGCACTTGAAGGCTCTATCTTTGTTGCTGGTGCCGCGGTGCAATGGTTGCGCGACGGCATAAAGCTCATTGACTCTGCCAGTGAAACCGAGAACCTAGCTAAGAGCCTAGACTGCAATAATAATGTCTATCTCGTACCCGCATTTACTGGCTTGGGCGCTCCCCATTGGAACCCCCATGCCCGCGGCGCTATCTTTGGTCTGACCCGCGATACCGGTATTGCTGAAATTGTGCGCGCCACCCTAGAGTCGGTTTGCTACCAAACCTCTGACTTAATGACCGCCATGCAAAAAGACGGCGCTAACATCGCCAGCTTACGAGTCGATGGTGGCATGGTCGCTAACAACTGGGTGCTGCAATTCCTATCAGATGTGCTGAACATGCCGGTAGAACGCCCAGTGGTGGCAGAAACCACCGCCTTGGGGGCAGCGTATTTAGCCGCCCTAGGCGCTGGCATGTACAAGACCTTGGAGGAAGTGCACGAGCAGTGGCAGTGCGACCAAAAATTCACGCCGCAAATCTCGCCAGAACGTCGCCAACAGCTCTTAAAAGGCTGGTCCACTGCTGTTGATAAGGTGAACGACTAACCATGTCCCCGGAACGCTACGCCCGTCTCAAGCAAACTCTGGACAATCGCCAGCTTGATCTAACAGTAGTCATGGAAAACGTGCACAAGCCCCACAACTTCGCCGCTATCGTGCGCAGCTGTGAAGCGGTAGGCGTCGCGCAAGCCCATGCCATGGTGCGCGAAGGCCATATGAGCAAGCATGTTCACACCTCAGCAGGCAGCAGCAAATGGGTGAAGGTTGATAGCTACAACAATATCGACGAACCCTTCGACAAGCTGCGCGGGCAGGGCTATCAATTACTCACCGCTCACCTTGATGACAACGCTGTCGACTTCCGTGAAATTGACTATACCCAACCAACCGCTATCGTTATGGGTTCGGAGTTACACGGCATCAGTGACCACGCCGCCGAGATAGCTGATCAGTCAATTGTCATTCCTATGATGGGGCTAACTGAGTCATTAAACGTCAGTGTCGCCACGGCGTTAATTTTGTTTGAAGCCCAGCGCCAACGCCAGGCTGCAGGCATGTATGGCAAAAGCCAAATCGATCCAGAGACGTATGCAAACACGTTATTTGAATGGTGCTATCCCGTGATTGCCAAGCACTGTCGCGAGAAAGGTCGGCCCTACCCGAAACTGGATGAAGACGGTTATCTACCCGCTAAGGCACTGGGCTAAATTCTTAGCCTTGTACTGTGACCGTCAGCCTGCGCTGATAGTCATCCGCCCTGTGCTCATAGATATAGATCCCCTGCCAAGTCCCCAAGTCCATTCGCCCACTTACCACGGGTATCGTTAAGCTACTGGATGTCATGACCGTGCGAATATGTGCGGGCATATCGTCATTGCCTTCATCCACATGTTTAAACATTTTATGCCCGTCAGGCACCCACTTGCTCATAAAGGCCTCTAAGTCGGTATGGACCGTGGGGTCGGCATTTTCACAGATGATTAAAGACGCGCTGGTATGGTGAATAAAAATAGTACATAGGCCATTTTGAATATCACCTTGGGCAACAATATCATTCACTTCATCCGTGATGTCGTAAGTGCCCCTGCCATTCAATGATTTTTGTATGCTGTCTCGATACATAATAAACCTCGTGTTAACTTGATGAGATCAACTCTACTCTGGCACAGAGCAAGTGCCAAGAACCTATTAATAGCCCTTCAAGCAATACTCTTTAAGGCAACCTGCCTAGCTTCCTGCAATAACTGGCGCCGACGTAACTCTGAATGCTCATTACATAGTAATAGCTCCTGCTTCAAGTCTCCCTGAATTGTCCACAGTATCGAAATTTGCACGCCGCTTTTATTGTGCATACAACCATTTTGAACGTCTATACACCACATACCGACTCCTAAGTTATGAGTATGCTGTTATTAGACAGGAGTCTCTCGAAGCCAGAGGGAACTGCTTCACATTTTTATACTAGGCACAGAGCTTTGTAACAGTTGTTTACAAAGCGGGGTAATTCGAGGGGAATTTATGCGCATAGGCCTCTGCCCCCAGCAGCACTAGCCTTAACTGTATAATTAAACTCTCTGCTACTTGTGCTATAGCATCGTCGGGCAAATCAATCGCCTCCCCTCCTTGGTTGAACATAATCGTGACCAAAGCCTCAGCCACCATATGAGGATCAGCCATCTCTCGCCCACTCAGCTGACTAACACGTTCAAGCTCATCGGCGATTTCCCCAATAAATAGCTTTACTTCACGGTTAATTGATCTACGGTAAGTTTCCGAACCGCCGGTTTTTTCGCGCAACATCAAGCGAAAAAGGTTGCGGTTATTACGCAGAAATTCCATAAACGTATCCACCGAGGTGACAACAGTTTTACCCTCATCTATACCGCGCTTACGTGCGCGACGCATGAGCTGGCGGAGCTTTTGCGCGCCCTCGTCTACCAGGGCCAAACCTAGTTCATCCATATCTTGAAAGTGGCGATAAAATGAAGTGGGAGCAATACCTGCCTCTCGGGCGACTTCGCGCAAGCTTAAACTCGAGAAACTGCGGTCTTCGCCCAACTGGCTCAACGCCGCCTTCAAGAGCTTACGGCGCGTTTGGCGCTTTTGTTCTACACGAGAAACCATCGATAACCAACCTATTTAAGACAGCTATCATTCTAACCTGTTTTAAGGTTTAGAAAACCGTTCACAGAACGATTCTGACAGACATCAATTTAGAGCATAGTCTCTACCCATTTCTAATAGTATGATAGCTAATACATATACACAGAGAAATAGATATGCCCAAGTACACCATGCGCGACGGCGAACAAATGCACGTTTTAGAAATTGGAAAAGGCGAGCCCGTTGTACTCGTCCACGGGCTAGGTATGGACGGCAACCCCTGGCTACCTTTTGCCAGCACGAGCCTGCTCAATAAACGCTTTTATATCCCCGATTTGCGCGGCTGGGGAAAGTCTCGCGAGATGAGTATGGATAGTGACTACTATTTAGGCCAGCTCGCTGACGATCTGCATGATTTGGTTGTTAAAATTGGCGCCCCTAAAGTCGCCTTGGTAGGTATTTCTCTGGGTGCGGGGGTGGGTCAAGAATACCTCAAACGCTATGGCGACAGCATGATTAGCCGCTATATGAACATCGATTTCCCCAGTCATATGATTCGTGCCGATGCACCCGATGCAATGCCAGCTTCACTGATCGAAACAGGTGAAGCAATGCTTGAAGAGGCGAAATATTTTGATGCCTCGGTGCCCTTGACCAAGCTCCCCAAAAGCTATCAACACAAACACTTCACCTTGCTTTATGGAGTATTGCGCAACTCATTGAAGATGCCTTGGCAGCGTGCCATTGCCATGTCGATTGAATACAACCCCTTGATGAAAACCTTTTTGTCGGAGCACTCTTCACAGGGCTGCTGGTATGCGACCCTTAAGTCCATAGAGTCTTTTGCTTCAGACCAGTATGACTGTCGCGAAGCATTGCAGAACACAAAGATACCGGTAACCAACGTAGTCGGCACCCACGACACCCTATTTCCTCTACGTGAACTAAAACAGGTTTCAGAACTGTTGCCCAATAGTAAAACCGTTGAGTTTCACCATAGTGGCCATTTACTAATGATTACTGAAGTGCCGAAATTCACACGTGTATTTAAACGCTTCCTTGCCGAAGGCAATGGTGGTGCAGCTTATGAGTTCTCAAGCGAACCTGTTTGATGCCTCGCAACCTATCCGCATAGCGCCTAATGAGTTAGACGCGAGTAATGCGGATAGGTTGTACTGGCCGTCTTTTCTGACTGCCGATGAGTCACGCTATTATCTAGATAGTATATTTAAAGCGCTGCACTGGCAGCAGCGCACCCTGCGTGTATATAATAAAGATCATCTCACGCCTCGCCTTATCGCCTGGTGTGCAAAGCCAGGTCTTGAATATCGTTATTCAGGAGACATAACCCCACAACAAGACTGGCCGCCTGCGCTTGCGCAGCTAAAAGACAAGGTCGAACAATGTTGTAACACCCGTTTCAATGGCGCACTACTCAATTACTATCGCAACGGTGAAGACCGTATGGGTTGGCATTGCGATGATGAAGGAAGCTTAGGCGAACAACCAATTATCGCCTCCCTCAGCCTAGGCGCGGAACGCACTTTTCAGTTTCGCCCGAAACCCCCGCGCACTGGCGAGCGCATTGATATACAACTAGAAGACGGTAGCTTATTGCTCATGTCAGGCAATACACAGACACTCTGGCAACACGCACTGCCCAAACGCAAACGCGTACAACAAGCTCGTTTAAATATCACCTTCCGATACATATATGACATAAAAACGCGATGAGCAATATCTTAAGACCTGAATAAAAACCTACATATTGCTATGATATCAAGCGCTGTAAAGCACGAACAATTTAATGAGAGAGGTGCAAGGTGGAAGAAGAAAAGCCGCAGATAATACAAATTAGCGAAAATACGCAACGTGAATTCAGTTTCAAGAAGATGGCGATTGGCTGGGTGAGCGTAATTCTAGCGATCGTCGTGCTATGTATTATTGTGGATGTAGCTGTCTACGGCTGGTAGCACAGGCATAAAAAATGCGGAAGGATTACATCTCTTCCGCATCATCTAGGTCAGCTTCTAAGCTTGCTAACCAGTCCTGCTCTGCCTCGTGTAGATCGAGCACTTCATCAATATAATCGTCCATCATCATCTCCTGTTATATAGACAAACCCATGATGCAACACACATATAACAGTTTAATGACAGTAGCAGGGTCACTTGGCAGCGGCCGCAAATAATATAGTCTTTGCATTAACCTATATACAGCTATAAAATCCGTCACCTATTCAAGTATTACCGAGATAAAACATGGACAGTACCCTATCTATTGTATACAGCAACCTGCATTGGATCGCGCTTATATCAGCCGCATTAATTCTTACTACAACGCTATTAAGGCACAAACAACGCCGCCAAAAAAAGCTTGTAAAGGTGCTTAAGCGCCACGGGGTACTTGAAAACCAACAGCGTTTTCAGAGTTAGCACCGCCAGCAATAAACTGCAAACTATTGTGTCATATGACTTATGCCACTAGGAAGCATTCAAACGTTTGTTTAAACTACCTGCTCATTAAATCAGGGCTAGGTTATGAACGTATTAAGTACCGATATCATTTTCTATATCAGCACGGCTGCTTCTTTTGGTATGTTATTTGCGGCAATTAAGATACACCGCACTCCTCTGCCCAAACTGGGTGTTAAACGCGCAATACAGCGTGACTTCTAAGCCCTTTGGGCTTACTGCGGCGGCTCAACCGCTTTCCAGCGCTGTACTTGCACTTGTTGCTTAATTAACTCGATCACATCATTCACCACATCTAAGCCATTTAAGCGGCTGCCCGATGGCTGCAATAAATCCTGTAATACGGCCTCTAGGGTATTTTCAACCATCGTGTGTACCGTGTCGGAACTTAAGTCTGCAACCATTTGCTCCACGACATTGGCAACAATATCACCAACCGCATGATCTAATTGACGATTAACCATACCTCCCAGTATTGGCACTGTTCCCACTAAACGTAGTTCTGGGTTGTGACTCATCGCTTGCTGAATGACCCTGTGTACATAGCTGCGCACGCTGTCATTATGAGTAACCAATAAGCGCTGCATGCTGTGTTCAAGCCTAGCTACCAACTCCTCCGCTAATACATCGTGACGTGGCTGCAATACATCTCGAATCAATTGCTCTTGCAAAGGGCTGCCATGCTGCATTTCTTCTTGTACGCCATCAAGTACATTAACAACGACACGATCAGATACTTCCTCAACAAAAATCCCGTAATTGCGCTTTAAAAACAGCATCAACGCCGTATTGCTTAAGTCAATAATCCCTAAGCGCTGCAGGCGCACTGTGATAGAAATCAGACGCAATACACGCAAAAAGCGGAATGAGCCTATGGGGATACAGCCGAGTAAGTCATACCAATGATAAAAAGGGTAATGCCACCAAGAGCCATAATCCTTTTTATATATTGCAACGCCCCAGCCAAAGATAAATTCACTGATAAAAATAGAAACAAACACAAGATCATAGTTGTAAAAATTTTCGTGCACATTCTCACCATAGAACGTCACAAAGGGCGGGTATACCCAATTCAATAACATTTGCACCCAAGGCACCGTAAAAACCCAGTCGAAGATGATCCAGCCGAGATTGACCATTACCAATACAATCATGGCAATATCGATAATCAGATAGTAATTCGTGGCGTCTTTACGCAGGTTTTTGAAGTTAAACATATTATTAATACTTATTTATTGAATTATGATTATATAGAAATGACAGAAATCTTCCTCCGTCAACAGTATTACAGTCAAGCCATATGAACGCAGCAATATCACTTAAACAATGGCAGGCCTCTGGCCAGTATTACCATTTCTACGGCAACTTAAAAGGCCATGATATTTTTTATAGCGTGCAAGGCAGTGGCGAGCCTTTATTATTGATTCACGGCTTTCCCAGCTGTTCCTGGGACTGGCATAAAATACATACAAGACTCAGTCAACACTATCAGGTAATTAGCTTTGACCTACTCGGTTTCGGCTTTTCCGATAAACCCCAACAACACCACTACACAATCTTCGAACAAGCTGATATTGCCGAAGCACTATTGCAAAAATTAGGGGTAAAGCACTGCCGAGTACTCGCTCATGATTACGGAGACACTGTCTTTCAAGAGTTGCTAGCCAGAAAAATTGAAGGGCGCTTAAGCTTCGTAATGCTATCTGCAGCCATGCTTAATGGGGGGATATTCCAAGGTGTGCATAAACCTTTATTGGCACAAAAGCTACTTATCAGCCCATTGGGAGGCATTGCCAGTCGACTCATGAGCCAAACGACCTTCAATCACAGTTTCAAGAAAATTTTTGGCCCGCAAACCCAGCCAAGTAAACAAGAGCTTGAGCAACTATGGCAGGCTAATTGCTACAACAATGGCACACGCAATGCCCATTTAATTATTCGCTATATGGATGAGCGCAAGCAATATGCCAAGCGCTGGGGAGGCGCGCTACTCAACAGCCCAATCCCCTTGCGCCTAATAGATGGTGTAGTAGACCCGATTTCTGGCGGGCATTTAAGCGATTACTACGAGGTCCACATGCCCAAACCCGACTCTATTCGCCTAGAGGGCATAGGCCACTACCCTCAACTGGAAGCCCCTGAGCTTGTATTGAAACATTATTTGGATTTTGTACGCAGCTTATAAAGGGCTCGCATCCGAGCTATCTGCCAGCTCGCCCACTTCTTCAAGGATAAAGTGAATCCGTGCCACCGCTACTGGCTTGCGGGGGTTGTCTTGCCAACAACTAATACTCACATGAGCTACCCTGCGCCCTTGGCGTGTCACATCGCAGCGTGCGTATGTCGTCTTTGGGCCTGCTGAGCGTAAATAATCAATCGAGAAGTCCACCGTCTTAGGTAATCGCCCCTGCTCTTGGCTAACCAACAAATGTAGCATCGCGCTATTTTCCATAAAGCCTGCCACCACACCCCCGTGAATTGCTGGCAGCAAATGATTGCCTACTAGGGCTTTACGAAAAGGCAGTTCGAACAAAAATCCGTCAGCCTGCTGAGTCATCTGTACACCAAGGTGTTCAGCATAGGGTATTGCGGTAACCAGCTCCGCATACGCTCCTGTTGAACGCGCCTTGTTAATAGCCGTTTGCAATATCATTGTGCCGACTCCGTTTTCATAAAGGATTGACTACTTGATGAGCGCATAAATGCCGAGCTAGATGTCACCAGCGGCAGGTCTCTGTCTTGGTATGCCACAGCGCGCACAAAGGCAATTTGAGAAGTCATCCGATAGCATTTTGCCCAGGCATAAATATCTTTGCCCGTTATGCCAGGGCGCATATTATCAACACGTAAATCCAAGGTTGCTATCGCCTCCATATCCGGCAGTGCACAAAAGGCCGCAAGACCGCTAGCGCTATCAATAATAGATGTCATAACACCGCCGTGTATCAAGCCGCGGTCAACATCACCCAATAACAAACCCTGGTAAGGTATCCGCAAGACCACCTCTGCATGCTTGGCGCTCTCAACGCTTAAGCCCAAATCTATTCCATGGGGAATCTCGCTAACGAAGCGTGTCGCCAACTGCATATAATGACTATTATCTTTTTCGATGGATATATCGTCGACACTCATGCTTCACCTTATGCGGATAGTTTGTACAGAGCTATATTATCAGTCATGGCTTAAAGCTGCTGCTTAAAATAAGTCCAGTTGCACAATACTGCTAGGGAGCTGCTCACATTCAAAGCTAGACAATGTGACACCCAGTAGTCGCACCGGTTTTTTTCCTGCCTGAGTACTTTGCAATAAAGCTAATAAGTAGCGGGAGAAAACTGCGCTATCTTGTGACGCCTGATCCAGACTGTGACTGCGAGTTACTTGGGTAAAATCACTGAATTTCACTTTAATAGTTAATGTTTTAGCTAACCATTTACGCTGTTTCACCTGCTTCAGAGATTTTTCCAAGCGCTGTTGAAGCGCTATTAGCATGGCATCTTGGTCTATCAAATCTGCTTCAAAAGTTGTCTCTGCACCTAGGGATTTACGCTTGCGGTGAGTTCTCACTGGGCGGTGATCAATGCCTCTAGAAATATTAAAATAAAACGCTGCACTCTTACCTAGACGCGCTACCAACCACTCTAGGCTATGACTGCGTAAATCGGCACCTGTATGTATTCCTAAACGGTGCATTTTTGCTTGCGTGGCTTTTCCCACACCATAAAACTGCCCTACCTCCAACTGCGCTACAAAATCTTCACCCTGCTCTGGACGAATCACACACACACCGTCTGGCTTATTGATATCCGAAGCGGTTTTAGCTAGGAATTTATTATAGGAAACACCCGCCGAGGCAGTTAATTGGGTTGCCGCTTTAATGTCTTTGCGTATGGCCTCGGCCATCAAACTCGCTGATCCACCACAATGACCTTGCGCACTAACATCTAAAAAAGCTTCATCAATCGACAAGGGCTCTATAACTTCGGTGTAATGTTTAAATATTTCATGCACCTGCTCAGACACTGCTCTGTAGGCAGCAAAATCAGGGGGCACAAATATGGCTTGTGGGCACAACTTAAACGCTTGGGATGAAGCCATAGCCGAGCGCACACCAAACTTACGCGCCTCGTAACTTGCCGCTGCTACCACGCCGCGGCGCCCAGGCTTACCTCCCACAACGACGGGTAAGCCGCGCAGCTCTGGTTTATCGCGCTGCTCTACCGAGGCAAAAAAGGCATCCATATCTATATGAATAATTTTGCGCATGTTAAAATTTTTACTTATTCTCAGAATATTTATTGTACTGACTAGGTCGCATATGAAAATTTTACACTATTTTGGCTATGCCTTAATTCGTTTATTCGGCCGACTTCCTTACCGTTTACTGTATTTTATCGGCTGTCTACTTGGCTTTTTTTATTGGCAAATGAGTAAACGGGATCGCCATATTACTCAGACCAACATCCGCGCTTGCTTCCCCGCATTAAGCCCCGCAGAACAGTTGCAAATGTCAAAAGAAAGCCTAAAACATACAGCTATCAATATATTGGAAGGAGCCTGGGCTTGGCAGCACCAATATAAAACAACACGTAAAAAAATCCGCAATGTGTATGGACTAGAACGGGTAAAACAAGCCGAAGCAGCAGAGACAGGTACTATCTACCTACTCGGGCACTTTGGTAATTGGGAAATTTTTGGCTCTGTCGGCTGTCATTACGCTAAAGAAATGGTTGGCCTAGGCCGTGAATTTGGCATCCCCCTGCTTGATCAACATATAAGAAAAGGTCGTGAACACTCTGGGATTAGAATGTTTCCTTGTACTAAAGAGGGGCTACAATCTCTATACACTGCAACTGCAAAAGGCAATTCGACCGCCATGCTAACCGATCAACAACCCTCACTTAAACACGGGATTTTCTCTCCTTTCTTCGGCGTTAGTACACTCACCAGTTTGCTGACTCAAGATATGCTGCAAAAGACGGGAGCTAAAGTGATACTAACCGGCTTTGTGCGGTTGCCTAAGGGGCGTGGTTTTGATTTGTATTTTTTAGATACAGACCCCGAAATTTATTCCACAAATCTGGTCACTGCAACCGCCGCACACAACCGTTCCTATGAAAAACTAATTGCATTAGCACCAGAGCAATACACGTGGAATTACAAACGCTTTAGTAAACGACCCGATGGAGAACCAAAATTTTATTAGCACCACTAACAAGACATAAAAAAAGCCGCTTGAGCGGCTTTTTTTATGTCTTTTATTATTTACCTAGTGAGTAAATAAAGCTAAATCAGACGTTCTTCCACGACTACTTAGAAACTGTTCGTATAGAGCAACAGCCTGAACACCAAAACCATCCTCTACCGCAGACTGTGCCAAAGCCTCAATACTCTCGTCGTTACCTTGCATTTTCGCAGCAACATAATGTTGTACTAAAGTAAGATCTACTGCCGTCCAAAGATCATAGCCATCTAATACTTTAAACGTGTTCTCTTGTAGGTCAATCAAATGCCCCACCTTCCATTCTAACCAGCTTTTTTCCTCCGTCATTAATACCACATGAGCGTGGTCTTGCTGCAAGCTCAGACTAGCCTCAACACCAAACAGCTGCGCAGTGCTCAGTAACAACCACGTATTTAATGTTTGAGAACCTTTTTCCTGCAATAGCGACTCAGTCACAGACCGTGTTGCGCGACTCATCGGAAAAGACGCTTGTACTAGCTTATCCGCATGCAGCACAAACTGCCCTAAATCTGCTTCGGCTAAGCTTGCAGGTGCGGTTAACGTAACAGAGGCTTGCTGATAAAACTTATTTAATTGTTTTTTTGCTTGCTGTGTTTTAAAAACAGGGATGTCATATAGGCTGGCTTCCATATCCAGCATCGAGTCTACAAAACCATCGATGTTTGACTCACTAATAATTAACTTATCCGTGGTTCGCTCATCCTTAATGGCAGTATAGGCAGCAGCGGCAGCACATGAAAATGAAAGTACAGCGACAGCTATAATTACTTTTTTATTAACTCTTTCTAAAAGCACCCTAATTTCCTCTTAATACTTCTTCGTTTTACTGAAGCGGATATTAGGAGTTCTACTGACTTTTTGCTTGTACGTTCCTGTTAGTTAAATATTAAATGTGATGGACAACACATAAATTACGACTTAGCGGCGATTTCACATGTATTTTCTGGCTACAAAACGAGGGTAGCTCACAATGAATATTGGCCTGTAAAATACTAGGTATTGTCACATAGCCAGTATGCTCAAGTGCTCTTGTAATTACTGGTCGAAATATCAACCAGTTATATTTTATAAGTATCTAGAGTACTCTGCTATCGCTTAAAAATTTAAATCAATTGTGTCTGCGATGGTAAATTTTTCTGCGTATGGCAATAACGTATTCGCGCAAAAAATGTCTTGCAAGAGAGTTTAAAACTCCTTGGTCTTTGCACGCTGATTTCAATTGTGCCAACTGTAACATTTGCTGATAAAACCAAGCCACTTCACCTTGCACATTAATGGCTCTTAAAAATGCATTTTTACTTGCAGGGCCCAACCAACCGTCACCTAGTTTCAAATCTTCCTCATAGGCGGGAGCATAACTAATTTCACCGCTAATTAAGAACCGAGGAATATCTGCATCCGCACACAAAGGACGAGCCAAGCCAATCATATCTAACTCCCCTTCTGCCAAAGCCTCAACCATCGTTAAGCGTGACCGAAAGCCCCCCGTAACCATTAAGGGTATTTTTTTTCCTGCGCTATCAAGAGCTTGTTGTATTGTTTTCGCATAATCTAAAAAATATGCTTCGCGTTGACGCGTACTTGTACGCACATTTGGGTCTTCAGCCTGCTCCTTATCACCACTATGTCCCAACAAGCGAACCTGTTCATAAGTTCCACCTGAAATTTCCAATAGGTCAATACCTTCTTGTGCCAGCCACGTAGCAACTTGCTCACTATCATTCAAATCAACCCCCCCTTTTTGAAAATCAGCAGAATTTAGCTTAACCGCAACAGGGAAATCATTACCCACGGCATCGCGTACTGCGCGAATAATGTTTAATAAAAAACGGGCTCTGTTATCTAGGCTGCCGCCCCACTGGTCCTGCCTTTTATTGGTAATGGGGGATAAAAACTGACTAATCAAATAGCCATGCGCCGCGTGTACCTGCACTCCCGTAAAGCCAGCCTCTTTAGCAATTAAGGCGGTGTTTACATAACCTGCAATGGCTTGATTTATCTCCGTTTCAGTAATGCTGCGAGGCTTAGCAAAATTGCCCATTAAATGTAACTGTACATCTGAAGGTGAAAGGGGCTGATTAGAGACTATTCGAGAACACTGCCGTCCAGGATGAGAAATTTGCATCCATAAATGCGTATTATCTTCGGTGCCCGCGGTCGCCCAGTTTTGTAACTGAGTAAAGCCACGCTTATCTTCTATGACAACATTCCCTGGACGCTCAAGATAACGCCTATCCACCATCACATTGCCCGTAATCAATAAACCTGAGCCACCTTTGGCCCAAGTACGATAGAGATTGATATGTCCCTGCGTGGCATTATCTTCAACATCTGCTAGCCCTTCGGTCATGGCCGCTTTTGCGATGCGGTTTTTAATAGTAGCCCCACAGGGCAGGCGCAACTCAGAGTGCAAGGATGTTGGCATGATTTTTTTCTCCAAAATAGTCGCTAGTTCATTTTAACAGTAACAGCGGCGGCAGCACGCTTGGCTTTATTGACGGCCTCATCCAGGCTATCCGCAAGCGCCAAGGCCACTCCCATACGGCGACGACCATCAATATCAGGCTTAGCAAACAGTCGCAGCTGAGTATCGGTCTCGGTTAATGCAGCCGCGCAGCCTGTAAAACTGGCTGCTTGACTGCAGCCCGTGGGTAAAATAACACTGGAAGCAGCATAGCCATACTGTCTAATAGTGGGAATAGGAAAACCTAAAATAGCGCGTACGTGTAGCGCAAACTCGGATAAATCCTGGGAGATTAATGTCACCATGCCGGTATCATGGGGGCGTGGAGACACTTCAGAAAAAATAACGTCATCACCTTTCACAAACATCTCTACCCCAAACAAACCTCTTCCGCCTAAGGCTTCGGTCACTCTACGGGAATACTCTTGTGCCATTTGCAGCGCTTTAGCCGACATCGGCTGGGGCTGCCAAGACTGACGATAGTCACCATCCTCTTGATAGTGACCAATCGGCGCACAAAAAGCCGTGCCATCAATATGGCGCACCGTAAGCAAGGTAATTTCATAATCAAAGTCCACAAAGCCCTCAACAATAACTCGTCCAGCCCCTGCTCGCCCACCGGCTTGTGCATAGTCCCAGGCCGCATCAATATCAGCTGCGGCCTTCAATGTACTCTGGCCTTTACCCGAAGAGCTCATCACGGGCTTCACCACACAGGGCAAGCCAACCGCATCTATCGCAGCCAAATACTCCTCTTTCGTGCTAGCAAACTGATAGGGAGACGTTTTAAGGCCTAGCTCTTCAGCGGCCAAACAACGAATACCCTCGCGATCCATCGTCAAACGCGTCGCCTTGGCAGTAGGAATGACATTAAAACCTTCAGCTTCTAGCGCTAATAAAGTCGGCGTATGGATTGCCTCAATCTCTGGCACAATAAAATCTGGTTTTTCCAACTCTACGACGCGGCGCAACTCATCACTATCCAGCATAGAAATCACATGACTGCGATGGGCAATTTGCATCCCAGGCGCATTCGCATAGCGGTCGACACCAATTACCTCTAAGCCCAAACGCTGAGCTTCTATAGCCACTTCTTTACCTAGCTCACCACAGCCCAATAACATTATTTTGGTTGCCGAAGATGTTGTCGCCGTGCCAATTTCAATACCCATACTCTGCCCTATATTTCGCGCTGTGCTATTAAATTCAATGCGCTAGTATGCGGCATCTATTATAATTGTGGAACTTTGAGGCGCATCGGCGATCCTAGCTCCACGAAACAATAAGAAACCTGTTATGCAAACACTTAAAATCATGAAAATTTTTTTTATTCTCTTTAGCTTAATGACAAGCTTTATCGCCACAGCCGCGCCTAGCGCAGAGCTTTGGCCCCACTGGGAAAAACATAATGCGGATAGCCTAGAAACAATCTCCCACCAAGATTGGCACCGCTTTCTACAAAAATATGTCACGACAGACAGTCGCGGTTTAAACCGCCTACCCTATGACAAGATCGCCCAACAGGATAAGGCCAGCTTGGATAATTACATTACCACCCTCGCCGCGCTGCCGATCAGTCGCTATAACCGCAATGAACAACGCGCGTATTGGAGTAACCTCTATAATGCATTGACAGTAAAAAATGTCATCGATGCGCAACCCGTTAAATCTATACTCGATATAAAACTATCTTCAGGCTTTTTTAGTAAAGGTCCGTGGAAAAAGAAGCAATTAAAGATTGAAGGTCAAGAAGTCAGCCTGAACGATATAGAACATCGCATTCTACGCCCAATCTGGAATGACCCACTTACCCACTACGCAGTTAACTGCGCTTCCATTGGCTGCCCTAATTTACAAAACTATGCATTCACTGCTGAGAATATGGAAAAGAACCTAACGCGGGCGGCCTTTGACTTTATCAACTCCTCACGAGGCGTAAAAATCGATGATGGTGAACTGATTGTATCGAGCATTTACCATTGGTTTAAGAAGGATTTTGGCTCTAGCGACAAAAATGTCATCGCACATCTCATGCGCTATGCCAAACCAGGCTTGGCCGACCAACTAAGTAACATAGATGAAATCGAAGATGACCAATACAACTGGAAGCTAAATATTTCCAAGTAATTACTATGCGGATAAGCTAATACCCTTCTTTTTAGCTTATCCGTATTGTTGAAATCCTACTAAACCCGCCAGTCCTACGGCATTCTAATAAAACCTGATATAATTCGCGGCTTTTTACAATCACGCAAGCGCGCCTTGCGGAGTAGCGATATGAACACACCTTCTGAAGCAGTTGTTGGCATCATCATGGGTTCCAAGTCCGACTGGCCAACCATGCAACACAGTGCCGACATGCTAGACAAGCTTGGCGTGCCCTACGAGGTAAAGGTGGTGTCTGCACACCGCACACCCGACCTACTGTTTAGCTATTCCGAGACTGCCGAAGAACGTGGCATTGAAGTCATCATCGCGGGCGCGGGCGGTGCAGCGCACCTGCCAGGCATGGTCGCTGCAAAAACCCCTCTCCCCGTACTTGGCGTTCCCGTAAAGTCCCGTGCATTAAGCGGTCAAGACTCCCTGCTCTCTATTGTACAGATGCCTGGTGGTATTCCTGTGGGCACCTTGGCGATCGGTGACGCGGGTGCAAAAAATGCGGGTATTTTAGCGGCCTCGATACTGGGTAACAAATACTCTGCCGTGCGCAGTGCCGTAAAAGACTTCCGCGCCGAGCAAACCGCAACGATACTCAGCCAACCTGACCCACGCGAAGTATAGGCAGTAAGCAATATGAAAATCGGTATTATTGGTGGCGGCCAACTGGCCAAGATGATGATCCTCGCAGGCTACCCTCTAGGTCAGCGCTTTGTGGTACTAGACCCCTCTACAGAGGCAGCTGGAGCGGTGGTTGCTAACCAGCACATCCAAGGTGACTACGACGACCCCGCCAAGCTCGCTGAGCTCGCTTCGGCCTGTGATGTAGTGACGTTCGATTTTGAAAATGTCCCCGCTAATGCCCTACGTAAACTAGAAAGCCAAGTGGCGACCTATCCGCCTAGCCTTGCTCTAGAAGTGTCGCAAGATCGCTTACACGAAAAGCGCATGCTGAACGACCAAGGCATTCCAACGGCACCCTATTACGCCGCCAATACCTTGGAAGATCTAGAAAAAGCGGTAGAGGATATTGGCCTGCCTGGCATCCTAAAAACTCGCCGCCTAGGCTATGACGGCAAGGGCCAGTTTGTTATTCAAACGCAAGAGCAGCTACCCGAAGCTGTTGAATCCATGGGCGGACAGGAAGCCATCTACGAGGGCATGGTCAACTTCAACTGCGAAGTGTCTTTGCTCAGCGTGCGTGGCCGCGCTGGTGAAATAGAATTTTACCCCCTCGCACACAACGAACACGTTGGCGGCATCCTACACATCAGCCGCGCACCCTATGCCGATGACGCACTACAGGCCCAAGCCGAGAAACTGGCTACGCCTCTACTAGAAAAACTCAACTATGTGGGTGTACTCGCGATCGAGTTCTTTCTTGTCAACGGCGAACTCATCGCCAACGAAATAGCCCCGCGCGTGCACAACTCGGGGCACTGGTCGATTGAAGGCGCTATTTGCAGCCAATTTGAAAACCACCTGCGCGCCATTGCGGGGCTACCTTTGGGCAACACCCATGTGGAGGGCTATGCAGCGATGGTGAACTGCATCTCCAAGATGCCCAAGGCAGAAGACGTGCTTAAAATCACCGCCTGTCACCTGCACGACTATGGCAAGTCCGCTAAACCTAAGCGCAAGCTGGGGCATGTAACTACACGCTCTAGCTCCCTAGAAAAGCTGAATGGAAAAATTGCTTTGATCGAGAAGGTGATTGAGGAAAATCTCACTTAACACGCCTAATCTTGAAGCAAAAAAGCCCAGCATTGCTGGGCTTTTTTGTCTAAGCACGAAGGCTATCTATGCAGCTTGTACCGGAATAGTGTTCGCGGTGCGCTTAATCTCGTTATTGGCATCCAAATAAACCAATGCTGGCTTATGTGTGGCTGCCTCGTGAGCAGGCATAGAGGCATAGGCGCAAATAATTACACAATCGCCAGGATCGGCCTGATGGGCGGCGGCACCGTTTACAGAGATCACCCCCGAACCCGCTTCACCGCGAATAATATACGTCGCAAAGCGTTTACCATTAGTAATATTATATATTTCAATTTGCTCGTATTCCAACATGCCGGCAGCGTCTAGCAAATCGCTATCGATCGCACAGGAGCCTTCGTAGTGCAGCTCTGCATGCGTCACTGTGGCTTGGTGCAACTTGGCTTTTAAGAGGGTTAACTCCATCATCTTTCTCCGCGTTCTACTAATACATCTGCTACTGAATACGATGCTCGGGGCGCATTATAGCCTAAACAAGACACAGCTCAACATTATCAATTAAGCGTACGCCTGCAAAGCGTGCCGCGACGAGTATTACCAATTTTTTGTCGCCATTGGCAGGCTCTAATAAGTCACTTTGGCGACGAATCGCTACATATTCAGGCTCAAAGCCAGCATCCGACAGTCCTTGTAGAGCTGTCGCCTCTAGCTCAGAAAACTCTAACTTGTTATTTCTTGTGTTTTTCGCACATTTTTCAAGAATTTCATGGATTTTATACGCATTATCTCGACTCTCATCATCCATGTTTCCATTTCGTGAACTCATGGCCAAGCCACTATCTTCGCGCTTCGTGGCCGCAGCGATGATTTTAATCGGTAGATTTAAATCTTGAGTCATACGCTGAATCAACATCAATTGCTGGTAGTCCTTTTTACCGAACACCGCATAATCGGGCTGCACCAGATTAAATAACTTACACACCACTGTCGTCACGCCAGTAAAGTGCCCTGGGCGATACTCACCCTCAAGCACTTCAGACAAACCCGGCACAACAACCTTCGTTGCCAAGCCCATCCCCCCTGGGTAAACCGCCGACACCTCCGGAAAAAACAGACAATCTGCATTAGCATCCGCCAGCTTGGCTTTATCCGCCTCGAAGGTACGCGGGTAATTATCTAGATCCGCAGGGTCATTAAATTGCATGGGGTTAACGAAAATACTCACCACCACCCTATCCGCATGGCGCTTAGCCTCCTCCACCAAACTAATATGACCCGAGTGTAGGTTGCCCATCGTCGGTACAAAAGCAACGCGCTCACCACTGGCCCGCCACTGGCCGACTAACCTGCGAATATCAAGCTCTGTTCTCGCTATTGCCAACATATCTAGAAACTGTGCTCATCAGCGGGAAAGGCTTTAGACTTTACTTCTCCCACATAGGACTGCACTGCTGCAGCAATATTTTCAGCGCCACGCATATAGTCTTTAGAGAACTTCGGGCGCTTACCCTTAGAAATCGCCAAAATATCGTAGAGCACTAAAATCTGACCATCGCAATCAACACCCGCACCAATGCCAATAACAGGAATAGCTACCTGCTCAGCAATACGTTTAGCCAAGGCGGCGGGCACACACTCTAATAACAAGCAGTCTGCTCCCGCTTCTTGCAAGCCCAACGCCTCTTCCAGCATGGCGTTAGCAGATGCTTCGTCACGACCTTGCACTCGATAGCCACCCAGCTTATGCACAGACTGAGGGCGTAGACCCAGATGCGCACAGACAGGCACACCCGCATCCACAAGGCGGCGAATAATACCGATCTGCCCCTGAGTTGTTTCCAGCTTGACCATATGAGCGCCACCTTCCTGCATCAACCGAGCAGCGTTGCTCAATGCCTGTTCTTCTGTGCAGTAGCTCATAAAGGGCATATCACCCATCAGCAAGGCCCTAGAGTTACCCTGGGCAACGGCGCGAGTATGGTAGATCATTTCATCTATAGTGACGGGCACAGTGCTATCCAAACCCTGTACCACCATACCGAGAGAATCTCCTACCAAAACCACATCCGCACCCGCCTCATTTACGCATTCAGCAAAGCTTGCGTCATAGGCAGTAATACAGGCTATTTTTTCACCTTCGGCCTTCATTTTAGCCAAGCTATTGACGGTGATTTTGGTGAGGGGATTATGAACACTCATGGGATATCTCTATCTGTTTTCTAGTACTTTATATAAGGGCGTACTGCCAAATATCAAGCCACTATGGATATGGGGTTGTAGTACTGGCGGCCTTTACCTGCAGTTTGAATACGCGCTAGCAATTGCTGATAATCACTTTCGTTGCCTACGAAATCCATCTCGGCGGCATTCACCACTAATAGTGGCGCATCGTCATAAGCATGGAAGAAGCCACTATAGGATTCGCTCAAACGCTGTAAATAATCATCGCCAATACGCTGCTCCATACGTATGCCACGCTTGGAAATACGTCCTTGTAATACATCAACTGGCGCTTGTAGATAGACCACCAAATCTGGGGTCGGGGCATCCAGTGTTAAATGATCATACATTTGCTGGTATAGGCTTAACTCATCTGAGTCCAGAATCATTTCCGCAAATAAGCGATCTTTATCAATTAAGAAATCGGCTACGCGTACAGGCTCGAACAAATCGGACTGGCGCAGCTCTGATATTTGCTGGGCACGCTGCATTAGAAAAAACAACTGTGCAGGCAGTGCACCCTGCTTGGGGTTTTTATAAAATTTTTCTAAGAATGGATTATCTTCAGCGGCCTCTAATAATAGATCGGAGCCAAAAGACTGAGCAAGGCGCTTCGCCAAGCTGGTTTTACCAACGCCAATAGGGCCTTCAACAACAATATATTTAAGCTTATTATTCATTCTTACCCCGCAAACAGGTCTAGTTTATACAGCGCTTGCCCTGACGCCAGGTCACTTGCTGCAAAGTCAGCAATGACCTTGCTCAAAGCCCCATGCACCGGCAACTGCAAATCGGCAGCAATCTCAGCCAAAGGATACAATACAAAAGCACGCCGCGTTAACTGACAATGGGGAACCGTCAAACGCGGCGTTTCAATCACCTGATTTGCATACAGCAGAATATCTAAATCCACACTGCGCTCACCCCAGCGACGCTCTTGACTGCGGTCCCTGCCCAATTCTGCTTCTATGGCCTGCAGGGCGTCCAGCACATGCTCCGCTGCCAAGCGCGTTTCCACACAAGCCACCGCATTTACATAATCGGGTTGATCTTGTGGGCCAACAGGGCTAGAGCCATAAAGGCTTGATGTGCTGAGTAGCTTAAGCTGATCGTGCTGACGCAATGCGGATAGGCTGGCCTGTAGAAGCTGAACAGGGGAATACTTCCCATGGGCGCGATTACTGCCCAAGCCAATATACACCAGTACCGCCATCAGCCTTAGCTGCGGTTACGCTGTGAGGAACGACGCGGGCGACGGCGACGATTCTGGCTTGGACCACGGCCACGATCGCGATCATGGGAGCGACTCATACGAGCCTCCTCCATAACCTCTTGGGCACGCTCATCATGCTCCTGTATATCCGTCCAGAACTGACCACGCGCATTCGTCGCCTCACCCACTGACTCGCGTAACAGCAAGAAGTCATAGGCCGCCCTAAAGCGTGGATGCGCTAGCAGCTTATAGACGCGCTCACCTTCATATTGCTCTAGGCGTGGCTGCATCGCCCAGATTTCGCCAATCTGAGTCGTAAAGCGCCGCGGAATGGCGGTGTAATGCACTTGGCGATTAAACACCTCGGCGGCAGCGTCTTGAATTTGTCTAGTCTTTGGTGCTCCCTGCTCTAAACCACTCGCTCCCGTCTCTAACAAGTACTCGCGCACAGGCGCCCATAGCAACACGGCATACATAAAAGCGGGGTTCGTCGTTTTACCTATTTGCAAACGCTGATCCGTATTATTCAGGGCTTGCTCAATAAAGCTCTGCCAGTACCCTGCTCGCTCCATCTGCATACTGCCATGGGTCATCGGCACTAAATACTGCAATAAATTATAGTGCTGCAAACCACGCAGGCTTTGCACACCATGCCCTGACTGCAGCAACTTAATCACTTCATCAAACAAGCGTGCAGCGGGAATATCTTCCAACAAATCACCTAAGGCAAAAATTTGTTGTTCATTACTCTCGTCAATCTTAAAACCCAGCTTAGCGGCAAAGCGAACCGCACGCAGCATACGCACAGGGTCCTCGCGAAAGCGGGTCTCAGGGTCGCCAATTAAGCGCAAACGCTTGGCATGTATATCGTGAATCGCATCGGTATAATCAATGATATTCAGATCGTCTACGCCGTAGTACAGGGCGTTAATGGTAAAGTCACGACGAAAGGCATCTTCCTCTAGGGAGCCATACACGTTATCACGCAAGATGCGCCCCTCGTCCGAGTGCACAATATTTTCACTGTGCTGGCCACGAAAGGTAGCCACTTCAATCATTTCACGGCCAAAGATCACATGGGCCAGACGGAAGCGTCTGCCGATTAAGCGGCAATTGCGAAATAGCGATTTAACCTGCTCAGGGGTAGCATCCGTTGCTACATCAAAGTCCTTGGGCTGCATGCCCAACAGCATGTCGCGCACACAACCACCCACCAAATACGCTTGAAAACCTGCATCGTTCAAACGGTGCAATACTTTCAATGCACTATCGGGAAGGTTTTGGCGAGAAATGGGGTGTTCGGCGCGAGGGATAATACGTGGCTTGCTAATGAGACTGTCTCTACATAGATAAAAATTAATGCCTGCATCATAGCGCGGCAATAGGCTACGCACCAGTTTTGCAGCAGCAACAAGGCAGCAAAACGACCAGATGCTGAAATTTAACTATTTTTCATAGTTTTTTATGCCTAATCGATTAGGCTAGAAAAAAATGAAGGGGGCACCACTATTTGCGAATATCTAGCAAAGTTCATCAAGCGCGTAGCCCCATGAGCAAAACTGAAGCCCATCAACTATCTGTGCGCCAAGGGCGCGGTCACGTAGTACCAGAATCATTTACCCATGGCTCTGCTCAGCAACGTGTTCGCTGGTTCAAGACAGGCTTGAAATACGGCACACTAAGCTCCTGCGACACATTCTCAGCTCAAACACTTTAAAGCTAAGACGCAATAAAAAAAGCCAGCTACAAGCTGGCCTTTTTTATTCAAGCAGCGAATCAAACTAGATGGCTGCTTCATCCTCTTCCCCTGTACGGATGCGCACAACGCGCTCCACATCAGAGACAAATATTTTACCGTCGCCAATCTGGCCTGTTTTTGCCGCAGCCACAATGGCGTCAACCGCAGTGTCAGCATCTTTAGCATCAACGATGATTTCCAGCTTCATTTTCGGTAGAAAGTCGACCACATACTCTGCGCCGCGATAAGTTTCAGTATGCCCCTTTTGACGACCAAAGCCTTTTACCTCAGTGATCGTCAAACCCGTAACGCCAACCTCTGCCAAGGCATCACGTACATCGTCCAACTTAAAAGGTTTAATAATTGCTTCTATTTTTTTCATGTTTATTTCCTAGGATTCAGCTTTGCGATACCCCTAGGGTAACGCTTATTATCAAGGATTCAAATAGTGCCGCTCAATATAGCTAAAGCGGCACTGCTATTCATTACTCTTGCGTAGAGCTGATCTTGTGAATACTCAGATCAGCACCGTTGTACTCTTCTTCTTCAGTAAGGCGAATACCAATGGTCTTAGCAAGCAAGCCATAGACAACAAAGCCTGCGATGGCAGCATATGCTACACCGATCAAAGTACCTACTAATTGAGTCATAAAGGAAACACCACCTAGCCCCCCCATAGATTCTAGACCGAAGATGCCACAGGCAATACCACCCCAAGCACCACAAATACCGTGCAGCGGCCAAACACCCAATACATCATCAACCTTAAATTTGTTTTGAACTATGTCAAACATAATCACAAAGATAGCACCGGCAACGCCGCCAACAACCAAGGAACCCAATGGGCTCATCACATCAGAACCCGCACAAACAGCGACCAAACCCGCTAATGGGCCGTTGTGCATAAAGCCGGGGTCATTCTTGCCGATTAATACTGCAACCAATGTACCACCCACCATTGCCATCAATGAATTCAAGGCAACTAAACCGCTAATGCCATCAATCGTCTGAGCAGACATTACGTTAAAGCCAAACCATCCTACAGAAAGAATCCAAGCACCTAGGGCAAGAAAAGGAATGTTTGATGGAGGGTGAGCTGTACCGCGTGGGCCGTAACGATCCATGCGTGCGCCCAACATAACCACAGCACCTAAGGCTAACCAGCCGCCTACACCGTGAACAACAACCGAACCCGCAAAGTCATGGAACTGAGCGCCAAAGGTCGATTCCAACCAGCCCTGTAAACCGTAGTTACCGTTCCAGATCACACCTTCAAAGAAAGGGTAAACCACCGCAACAATCACCGCTGTTGCAATCAAGTTAGGGTAGAAGCGAGCGCGTTCCGCAATACCGCCCGAGATAATCGCAGGAATAGCCGCCGCAAAGGTCAACAGGAAGAAGAACTTCACTAGGCCGTAGCCCTGGCCTTCTGACAAGGTGTTGGCATCTAACGCGAAGTTCGTGCCATAGGCCACACAGTAACCTATGAAGTAATAAGCGATAGTCGATACGCAGAACTCCGTTAAGATTTTAGCTAAGGCATTAACTTGGTTTTTGTGGCGCACCGTACCCACTTCCAAGAAAGCAAAGCCTGCGTGCATGGCGAATACCATAATGGCACCCAAAAGTATGAATAGCACGTTAGTGCCTTGTACGATATTTTCCACTGAGTTTCTCCTGTTTGAGTTTCCAGTTGCCCAATAAAATGGCACAACCCTATGTGCATGAAGTATGCACCAGTAACTCGCAAAGAAAACAAACCAGCACCATCAAGATGGCAAAATAAACACTTCAACTCAGGTTAAAAGCAAACAAACACGACAGGCGCACCATTTTCGTGCATTAAAAAACGAAAGCTCGATAATAGTGCGCACCCAAATAGGGCGCTACCGCTGGGATTGTTTGACTTTAACCAGTGCGCGGCGCTCTTGCTTATTCGGCTTGTGATCCATCACGGCGCCCGCGCTTTCTGCTCGAATACGTGCACGGCTCTGTTCCCGGCTAGCAATACTGGCCTCTGACTCCGTGTACAGCGTCTGGGCAATAGTCGCTGAGCCGCGCTTGGCACTAATAGCGTCCACGCTAATAGTAACCTCCCAGCTGCCCTTGCGCACTCGAACCACATCACCGACCTTCACCGCCTTTGCAGGCTTGACTCGCTCCGCGTTCAGGTGCACATGGCCACCACTGATTGCCGCCGTTGCCAGTGAGCGGGTTTTATAAAAGCGGGCCGCCCACAGCCACTTATCTAAACGCAGTGAGTCGAGGGCATCGCTCATTGTTCCGCCTCGGCTATAACACGCTCCGCCATTGAACTGCCGCTAATAAACGCCCCTTCTACACGGGCGAATTGACACCAATCACCACATGCACCTAAATTCAAACGCTCGTGAAATAAATGTCCCTTAGCCAGTGGGTTTACCGTCAATGAATGACGCCATAAATGCGCCTGAGCAAAATTCGGCTGATGCACAGTATTACCCGTCACCTGGTTAAATTCCTTCGTCATCAGTTCAATCACCTCTTCTGGCAGCCTATCCGCATTCTCCTGGGACCATTCATTGCCTACCTGTAATAGCCACACTTCCTGCCCTTCACGCCCAGGCTTGCTGGCATTATTCGCCAGCCAAGTAATGGACGACCCCACCGTATTCGCTGCATCAAAACCCATATTCAAAGGCCGTTCAAAGCCCAGCATAACAATCCAAGAAGGCTGCATATTCACCTTTCCCATTTCCACCGCCATACGCGGGGACGCCGCCAATAAACGTTTCGCTACAGGTGCGGGAGCAGCACTAATAACGACATCATAAGGGCCGTGTAACTCGCCCTTATCATCGCGTAACTGCCATTGATTAGCCTTGCCCAAGCCGGTACCTTGAGTACGGATCAAAGCCTGTATACCCGTGTTATAGCGAACATCGCACAACTGGGCCAAATGCTGCACGATTGCCCCCATATCAGGGCGCCCCACATAGCGCACCACCTCATCATCACGGCTCATGGCCTGGCCATCTTGCAGCTCTACCAACCAGCCATTCCAGCGGTCAATTAACCAATCCTCTTCCCAGGCCTCAAGGTGGTCGCGAAATTCTTCACTGCCTGCGGTGAAATACTGTGTACCAATATCGCATTGATAATCGCCAAAGCGTACGGAGGCCATACGACCACCCGCCTTAGCGTATTGTTCAAAGACCACTACTTCGGGGATCTCCATAAGCAGTTTACTCGCGCAAGTAATGCCGGCCATGCC
>CAZBWS010000021.1:5688-29747 GCA_964495705.1 uncultured Gammaproteobacteria bacterium | reverse complement strand
CTGTTAATCTTAAGGCGTACATTAACTTGATAATATACCTACTGGTAGGTAGTATTGGTGGGTGATATTTAGATGTATACATATGATGACAGGAGATTAAGACATGAAAAGTAAACATGAATACAAAGATTCGACATTTACATGCAGTTGTGGGGCGGAATATCAAACACGATCCACCAGTCGAGAGGCCAAAAACTCAGTAGATGTGTGCTCTAGCTGTCACCCAGCTTATACGGGCAAAACCAGAATTAAAGAAAATACTAGCCAAGTTAATAAATATTATGAAAAGTATCAGAGAAATGGATAGTAAAACTCATCGTTTACGCTAGGTAGCTTAGCCTAGATATAAGCTACATTGAGCAGTAGTTTGTCTCTAGGCTAAATTTTTTAGTTTAAGTCATATGGAAGAAGCACAGCTTATTGCCATCTAGATCATGGACATAAGCGCCATAGAAAAAATCAACGCGTTGACCGGGCGCGCCGGCACAGCTTGCGCCTAACTCTATCGCTTTATTGTAAAGTGCTTCAGCGCCTTCAGGAGAGCCGCCAGGAATGGCGACCATTTGTCCATTACCGCAACTCTGTATGCCCTCATCAGCAGGTGTACAAATTGCTAACATTGAACCACCAGCGTCTGTGCCATAAAATTTAATACGCTCCATATCCATTAATATCTTCCCGTTGACTAAGCTCAATAGCTCATTGTAAAAAGACGCTGCTTTGTTTAGATCTTTAGAACCAATTGTTGTGTAACCAATCATTTTATTACCTATTTTTTTGAGTTTTAACCTTAAGTATTAAGGCTAATTGAAATTCTTTTATTATTTACAATATGAAGTATTGTCTATCAATAGGTAGGCGGTCAATGTTATTCTATCATCTTAATAATTTGTAAATTAATAGGCTCCCTAGCTTTGCTTGTAAAGATATGGCTGGCGGTTGATAATTTAACAAAATTGATAGGAAGTAATGCTATGAGTAAAAAACAAGCTCTTTTGAAAGCAGCTGAAAGCAGAGTTCGACTTGGGGGTTACGATAATTTTAGTTTTCGAGAACTTGCCAATGAAGTGGGCATAAAAAGCGCAAGTGTTCACTATCATTTTCCGACTAAGGCGGACTTAGGCGCGGAACTTGCTCATCAATATACGGATGCGTTTTTGACCGCACTAGGGGATCCATCCCTAATTAAAGTTAATGGCGGAGACCCTATCAGCACGTATACAGGCCTATTTCATAATGCCTTATTAACCGATAATAAAATGTGTTTATGCGGTCTATTGGGTGCTCAGGGCGATAGTTTGCCAGACAAGGTGCGCATTGAAGTAAAACGCTTTTTCAATGAGAACTTAAATTGGTTGAAAAAAGCACACACATTGAATGGTGAAGATAATCCTGAGCAGGCCGCCATTGTGACTGTTAGTTTGCTAGAGGGAGCTATGATGATTAGTAAGGCACTAAATGATCACAGTCACTTTGCGCTGGCTATTAAATAACACTATTTCGATGGAGGCTTGAGTGGCTAAGGTGAAAATAAGAACGGGCGTTGTGAGCGTTCCAGGTCTAGAGCTTTTCTATGAAGATAGGGGGGATGTGAACGCACCTGCAATGGTACTCATTATGGGTTTGGGGGCACAGTTAACGGTTTGGCCAGAGCTACTTTGTGAAACCCTAGAAACTAAAGGTTATCGAGTGATTCGCTTTGATAACCGTGATATCGGCTTGTCCTCTGTCGTTACCATGTCTAAGCCCCTTAAAACATTGGAAAATTTTATCCGCTCTAAGCTTCGCATGAAAATCGAGGCCCCTTATGATCTGCACGATATGGCTGCTGATACAGTGCTTTTACTCAACCAGTTAAAAATTCAACAAGCTCATATTGTCGGGGCCTCAATGGGAGGAATGATCGCCCAGCTATTAGCGGCTACTTACCCTGAGCGAGTTTTAAGCTTGACGTCTATTATGTCAAATACCAATGAACCTCATTTGCCCACTCCAGATATGCGAGTATTATTTCATATAGCGGGTATAACAGGGGAGCGTGTTGTAGATGCAGCCAGTGCTGTGCGCAATAGAATGACCTTGTGGGGTATGATTAAAAGCCCAGATCATCATATTAATGAGAGCCTCGTGGCAGAGCGAGCAGAGAAAAGCTATAAACGCTCATTTCGCCCAGAGGGCGCGGCAAGACACAGCTTGGCTGTTATGGCTACGGGTGGTTTTGCTGCCAATTTAAAGGCTATTATTGCCCCTACACTCGTAATACATGGCAACAAAGATAAATTGGTCCCCTTAGCGGGTGGTTTGGATTCTGCACGCGCAATTCCAGGCGCTAATTTACAAATTATTGATGGCATGGGACATGACCTTCCTGATGGGCTTTGCCCTTATTACGCTGACTTGATTATTAAAAATGCGAATAAAGCTCAATAATTTACTCTAGAGCCTCTTCTAGGACTATTGTTTAACTTATTTTACGTGTATAAAGTCACTCATAATACTTTAAAGATATTGATTTAAAGCCTGTAGGTATGGATGGGGGATGTACGTTTGAGAAGCTTGCTCTGGATATCAGTTGTTATTGCCTTGCTGTTGTCAGCACAGGTTCAAGCAGCTAAAAAACAATATGTCTGCGTATTTGACCCTGTTGGTCGAGATGGCGATATTTTCAGTATGGCTAAAGATATCGCCACAGAGTTTTTGACACTCGGTGTAGATCTTAAGCTATACCCCTATACGACAGAAGCTGCTGCGGTTCAGGATCTTAAGGCAGGTTTATGTGACGCAGCTATTCTTACAGGTATTAAGGTTCGTGAATTTAACTTATTTTCCTCCACGCTAGAGGCTGTAGGTGCCATTCATGACTACGATGCAATGCGTGTGGTTCTGGAAACCTTAGCCCAGCCTAAGGCGAGTAAGTTATTTATCCAGGGTGATTATGAGGTTACAGGGGTATTCCCTGCGGGTGCTGTATTTATCCATTTGAAAAACCGCTCATGGGTGACTGTGGATTCGATGCGCGGGCGTAGAATTATAGTCATGTATGGGGATAAAGTGTCCTCTTCGATGGTTGCTCAAGTCGGTGGTAAAGCTGTCAATGCCGATACCAGCACCTTTGCTAATAAGTTCAAACGTGATCGAGCTGACGTTGTTTTTGCTCCAGCAGCGGTATATGAACCCTTGGAACTGTATAAGGGCTTAGAGCCTGATGGTGGTATTATTACGCAGCCCATTAACCAATTGACATTGCAAATGGTTACACGCAAAGGAGCCTTCCCTGAAGGCTTTGGTCAACAAGCAAGAGAAGTCGTTTTAGATTGGTTTGATCAAACCATTGAAGTTGCGTTGAAGGCCGAATCAAAGATTGAAAAACAATTTTGGGTCCGTCCCCCTAAGCACGAGGTTGAAGAGTTTAATGAGGCTCTACGTTTGGCACGTATACGCTTACGTGATGAAGGCATTTACGATGCCCGTATGTTGAAAATTCTACGCAAATTACGTTGCCGTAAAACACCTGAAGCTAAAGAGTGTATACGACCTGAAGAGTAGGGGGCTTGTTTTTGAGGTAGATGCCTGAGCTCCTTTTGTTATGTTATAGAGTACGGGTATGCTAATATTCGCCTTCGTAAATCGTCGGCTTGAACATGTTGTTACTCATTCTTAGTATTGCTTTACTTGCTGTTGGCCCTGTATTGTCAAAGCTGTTAAGTCAAAAGCCATGGGTTTTGATGTGGCTGGACAGGCTGACATTTGTCGCAATTGCCGCAGTGTTATTTTTACACGTTATACCTGAAAGCTTCGAACATGCAGGCTGGCCCGTCTTGGTTTTGCTGTTATTAGGTTTTGCCGTGCCGACGCTGGCAGAGAAGGCCTTGCATAAAGCCGCAGAAAAAGTACATATGGCGACGTTGAGCCTAGGCATGTTAGGTCTGATAATACACGCTCTATTAGATGGTTTATCGTTAACAGAAAACTCTTCTCTACTTAGTCATGGCGCCTTGCCGGCTCTAGTGATTTTGCACCGTCTGCCTGTAGGGCAGTTAATATGGTCTCTGGTATCCCCTAGCTTTGGGCGCGCCATTGCGATCTTAACCTTAGTTTTAGTCGCGTTTGCGAGCATTGTCGGCTATAGCGTTGGTCAGTCCTTTGCCTATTTGTTACACGGTGTTTATTTCAGTTTGTTCGAGGCCCTTGTTGCGGGTGCAATACTGCATGTTGTTGTATTCCGTGGCCATGTACATACACACAAGGACCACGCTTAATTTTATCTTAGGCTTTATTGAAATAGTCGTCTAAAAACGCATCAAAACTCAATGTGTCCTGTGACTCAATCTCATTTTGGCGTTGCCGTGATGCACTACTCATATCTTGAAAGGCTTGAGTTTGATCATTAATCAGATCTTTTTGCAGTTCTTGTTGGTGCTGCTTGGCCAGTGTTAATAGGCTATCCGCATAGCTTTTGCCGTGTTCTTGCATATAGTTTAATAACTGTTTTGAAGGGAGTAGCTCGGTATTATCGAGTTTACTTTGTTGTGTGTTTAGGGCGGCGCTATAGTCCTGGCAGTTGTTAGCCTTATCTAAAACCTTAACACTGCTGAGCATGTTGTTTAAGTGCTCTTGGGCCAAGGTGTGCACACTGGCCGTATTTCCATTTACTGTAATATTCAATTCTGGGTTGCGCCCCTGTTGCGCTACATTATACAGGTTGGCATCAATCTGCTGGCACTCTTCAGTGCTAATGCTGGGGCTCTCAGATAATAGGCAGTGTACTAAAAAGCTGTCAATGAATTGCATTTGGGTTTTATCCAAACCCAGAGGTAGGAAGGGGTTAATATCTAGAAGGCGCACTTCAATATATTCAATACCTTCTTGGCCCAGTGCTGTTAGTGGTTTTTCACCGTTTTGAGGGGTACGCTTTGGACGAATCTCACTATAAAATTCATTCTCAATTTGCAGTAGCTTTGTATTTAACTGGCGGTACTGGCCGTCAACTTTTATACCTATATTTTCATATTCGTCATATTCAGTGCACAGAGCCTGTTTAACACTGCTTATATAAGTGGATAGGTGGTTGTAGCAAATGCGGATGCTCTCTTGGGAGCTACTCTTATAGCCTAAGTCCGTCATGCGTAAGCAGGTGGCATTAGGCAAGTAAAAGCTATCTGCATCAAATTGCTTTAGTTTATGTTCCTTGCCATTAAAGAAGGAGGTATCAAGAGCAGGGCTGGCGCCAAATAAATAGCTGAGCAGCCAGGCATGACGGCGAAAGTTACGTATTAATGCGATATAACCCGCTGAAATAAAGTCTTGCTTGCTCGTGTTTTTGTCCGACTGTTCATATAGCGCATCCCACCATGTTTGAGGCAAGGAAAAATTGTAATGAATACCAGCAATACTTTGCATAGTACGGCCATAGCGCCAAGCTAGTCCATGGCGATAGATATGCTTCATTTTACCGTTATTGGAATTTCCATACTGGGCAATAGGAATGCTCGCGTCACCATTGAGTTTACAGGGCATGCTGCCTGGCCAGATAACTTCCTCTCCCATGCATCGATATACCCAGCGATGAGTATTAAGTAACTCATCAAGTGCTTCTTGATGGCTGGCATGGGGCTTGGTGATGAGTTCCAGTAGAGACTCTGAATAATCAGTCGTTATATGTGGGTGCGTCAGTGCAGAACCTAGACACTCAGGGTGCGGTGTTTGGGCAATAAAAGCATTGCTATCGACACGTAAACCTTCTTTTTCAATACCGCGACGAATACCGTTGAGTAGTGAAGACTGGCCTGCTTGAAGCACAGCGTGGCTTAGAGTGTGATAAGCATCGGGTGTTGGAAGATCTGCCAAGGGGCTGTCCTATTAAATATTTGAGGGGATTATAAGTAGTTGGCCTTATTAAGCCAAATGGGCCCACATATCGTATTCATCGGCTTCTTCTATATTGGCTTGTACAATATCACCTGGTTTAAGGTGTGTTGCTCCATCTATAAAAACCAAACCGTCAATTTCAGGGGCGTCGGCGGGTGATCTGGCGACAGCACCTTCCTCTGCTATTTCATCAACCAATAAAGGCATAGATTGACCTACGCGTTGCTGTAGGCGAGCAGCACTAATGGTTTGCTGTTTAAGCATAAAGCGTTCATAGCGCTCATCCATAACATCTTCAGGCACGTGGTCAGTAAGTTCATTGGCCTTTGCACCTTCGACTGGTGAGTACTTGAAGCAGCCCACTCGGTCGAGCTGAGCTTCTTCTAAAAAGTCCAAGAGCTCTTGAAAGTCTTCTTCGGTTTCTCCTGGGAATCCTACGATGAATGTACTGCGCAGGGTTAAATCAGGACAAATTTTGCGCCATTGCTGGATTCGCTCAACCGTTTTGTCCACTTTTCCAGGGCGACGCATGGCGCGCAATATTTTTTTACTCGCATGTTGTAGAGGCATGTCCAAATAAGGCAATAATTTCCCCTCTGCCATTAGCGGGATAACATCTTCAACATTGGGGTAGGGGTAAACATAGTGGAGGCGTACCCAAACGCCTAGTGTTGCTAAAGCTTCACACAGCTCTTTCATTCGTGCTTTAACAGGGCGCCCGTTCCAAAACTCCATTGCGTGGCCGAGATCTGAACCGTAGGCACTGGTGTCTTGGGAGATTACTAATAGCTCCTTAACCCCTGAATCAGCTAAACGTTTTGCTTCATCTAAAACCTCGCTAACAGGTCGGCTAACGAGCTTACCTCGCATGTCGGGGATGATACAAAAACTGCAGCTGTGGTCGCAGCCTTCTGATATTTTTAGATAGGCATAGTGCTTTGGCGTCAGTTTAACCCCCTGAGGTGGAACGAGATCGGTAAATGGGTCGTGATCCGTTTTAGGCGGAACTTGTTCATGCACCGCATTTAGCACTGCCTCATACTGGTGAGGGCCAGAAACACTAAGTACGCCTGGGTGCACTTCGCGGATCTCATTTTCTTTCGCGCCCATACAGCCTGTGACAATCACTTTACCATTTTCTTTGAGTGCCTCCCCAATCGTATCTAGGGACTCTTTTTTGGCGGCATCAATAAAGCCGCAAGTGTTCACGATAACAATTTCAGCGCCTTCATAATTTGGGCTGATTTGGTATCCCTCTGTGCGCAGCTGGGTCAAAATTCGTTCAGAATCAACCGTGTTTTTAGGGCAGCCGAGGCTAATAAATCCTACCTTTTTGTCGTCTGACTCGCTGTTACTAGTTATGTCATTCTCAGCGGAGGACTGGAATTTAGGATAGTTGGATGGTTGATTCATATTATGGTTAGCGTTCAGGTTGTATTAGGTCTTGATTTTACCACGACTTAAGGGGCATTCTTATACTAATATTGATAATTGCACTATAAGAAAGTAAAACCGAAGGACTGCCATGTTTGGAACCCATAAACCTCTTGTATTACTTGTTGACCCAGATGACAAGTTTCGCGGAGACACCAGCAAAGCACTGCAAAAAGAAGGTGTGGAGCATGTGATTGAGGCTATGAATGGGCTAGAAGCGCTAGTCTACTTCAAAACGTTAGATCCTTATCTCGTCATTATGGCGGCGGATATGCCCATTAAAGATGGCTATTCCACCTGTGAGCTGATTCAAAGCTTACCAGGGGGAGAGAAAACAGCAGTGTTAATGCTGGTTGAAGGTGATGACTTTAACGCTATTAACAAAGCGTATAAGTCGGGGAGCACAGACTTTGAGCGCAAACCTATTAAGCCTCGTATGTTGGCCAAGCGGGCACACTATATGTTGCGTGCACGCCACAAGGCGAATGATTTGCACCGTAACGAGCAACGCATCAATCAAGCGTACCGAATTGCTAATTTGGGTCACTGGGAGTGGAAGGTGGCCGAAAACGACTTTAGTATTTCCATGGAAGTGGCACGCATGTTGAAGTCTTCTCGAAAAGTGTTGCGCTCTGTCGATGACGTCATCTCACGCTTACACGATGAGGATCGACAAAAATTTTCCGAGACCAACGTCAGGGTGCTTGAGGATGGTATTTCGCGCAATGTGGAAGTGAGGGTTCCGCTTAACAATGGTCGAGAACGAGTGCTGGTGCAGTGGGTAGAAGCAGATCAAGATCAACATGGCGCTTACACTCAACTAACAGGGATCGTTCAAGATGTCACTGAACAGCGCGCAAATGAGTCAAAAATATATAATTTAGCCCACTATGATTCGCTCACAGGGCTGCCAAATCGTGGTTACTTAAAACAACATTTAGATTTTTTACTCGATCAAGCGAACGTCACAGAGACTCAAGTGGCTGTTCTCTTTATTGATATAGATCAGTTTGGGCGTATCAATAGTGCCCTGGGGCATAGTGCGGGTGATGAGCTGCTATGTAATATTGCGGATAAGCTCAACGATGCGACGCAGGGGCACTCCGTTTTAATTCAAGGCTCAGAAGACGGTTCGCCGAATTTGGAGCAAATGATATTGCTGCGCACAGACTCAGATGAATTTGCATTGGTTATTAGTCACTTGCGTAGCCCAGAGAAGGCGGGAGTGGTAGCCGAACGCATATCTCAGTTGCTGGCCGAGCCCTTTGATGTGGACGGGCAATCGTTGAATATTACGGCGAGTATAGGTATTTCAGTATATCCCTTGGATGCCGATGCGGGTTATAAGTTATTAGAGTGCGGCAGCGCTGCGCTGAAACACGCCAAGGATCAAGGGCGGGATAACTATCAATACTTTATGCAGTCTTTAAACCAGCGTGCACTGAAGCGCTTGGGTATGGAGAATGATATTCGCCTCGCCTTAAAACGCGATGAATTCATGGTGTATTACCAGCCGAAAGTCGATCTTAAAACAGGTAAGCCTGACTCCATGGAGGCGTTAGTGCGCTGGCAACATCCTACTTTTGGTGTTGTGTCACCGGCTGAGTTTGTAGCATTGGCTGAAGACATAGGCTTAATTGTAGAATTGGGTGAGTGGATTATGCGCGATGCATGTCGCCAGACTAAACAGTGGTTAGATCAAGGCTATGACTTCAAAGTGGCGGTTAACCTGTCGCCGAAGCAATTTGCAGATCATACTCAGCTTATTCAAGTGGTTTCCAGTACATTGCGTGATACTGGTTTACCTGCAAAAAACTTAGAACTCGAGTTAACTGAAAGCGTATTTCTAAAAGATACTGAAACTAATAAGCACACTATCGCCACGTTGAAAAAAATGGGTATTACGGTGGCAATCGATGATTTTGGTACGGGCTATTCGTCGCTGAGCTATTTGACTAACTTTGCTGTAGATACCTTAAAAATAGATCAGTCTTTTGTGAGTTGTGTTGCTGGAGACAGCCAGCACGCTGAAGTTGTTAGAACCATTATTGCATTGGCTAAAAATATGAATATGAAAGTAGTGGCTGAAGGCATAGGTTCCAATGCAGAGGTGACTTTTCTAAAAGAGGCTGGCTGCCATTACGGGCAAGGGTATTTGTTTTCACCACCTCTACCAGCTAATCTTTATGTTAACTGGGTGGATGAATTTCAAGCCAAAGTGGATGCTTCATAGGCATTGAGATAGAAAAATATTTAAATTTGAGTATTGCAATCAATAGGCGAATCAGGGATAGTTCGCCACCTGCTGACAAACTCTGCTGTCAGTCATTATGGAGACCTACATTGGTACCCTCGCGACGCGAAGCCGTAAACTCCGCCAGGCCCGGAAGGGAGCAACGGTAGCGGTCAAGCGGGCGCCGAGGATCTGCTGGTGTAGGTCGCCACCTAATGTCACCCGATGTATAAAAAACACCGCCTCCAAGCTATCCGCATTAAATTAATCGTATATTGCTGGGCTATTCCAGTATAAAATTCCAGCACCTTAATTACTTAACAGCATTCATGGCTTATCAAGTTTTGGCGCGCAAATGGCGGCCTAAAAATTTCCAGGAAATGGTGGGGCAAGAGCATGTATTGCGTGCCCTAGTTAATGCACTAGACGAAAATCGACTGCATCACGCCTACTTATTTACGGGGACTCGCGGGGTGGGGAAAACCACGATTGCCCGGATTATCTCTAAATCTTTGAATTGTGAGACGGGTATAGGATCTAAGCCCTGTGGGGTTTGCTCTACTTGTATGGAGATTGATGAGGGTCGCTTTGTCGATTTGATCGAAGTGGATGCGGCCTCGCGTACCAAGGTTGAAGACACACGGGAGTTACTGGAAAATGTCCAGTACGCTGCCACACGCGGTCGCTATAAGGTCTATTTGATCGATGAAGTTCACATGCTCTCAACTAGTAGTTTTAACGCCTTGTTGAAAACGCTAGAAGAGCCGCCGCCGCATGTGAAGTTCCTATTGGCAACGACAGACCCGCAAAAATTACCAGCAACCGTTTTGTCCCGTTGCTTGCAGTTTAGCTTGAAGCGCATGCCGCTTGAACAAATTGTCGCACACCATCAGTTTATTCTAGGTGAAGAAGGCATTGCCTTTGACGAGGTGGCTTTGAAGCATATAGCGCGTGCTGCCGACGGTTCGATGCGGGACTCTTTGAGTTTACTCGACCAGTCTATTGCCTTTGGCCATGGGCAAGTACGCACTGATGATGTTGTTGCTATGCTGGGCTTTATCTCTAAAGACCATGTTCAGCGTATTTTACAAGGCTTGGCCGACCAAGATGCTCAGGCATTGGTTGCCGCTGTGACGCAATTAGCAGAATCTTCACCGGATTACACCGCGGTTATTGATGAGCTGTTATCTGTGTTACACCAAATGGCTTTAGCTAAACAGTTGCCAGAGGCCTTGGATGATTCTTTGATGGATAAGCAAAGCCTACTAGCGCTGGCGGAGATGTTTAGCCCCGAAGATATTCAACTGTATTACCAAATTGCTTTAAGTGGTAAACGTGATTTGCCCTTGGTACCTGAGCCTCGAAATGGCTTAGAGATGTTGTTGCTACGCATGTTAGCTTTTCAGCCTGCTGGGTACAGTGGCGGAGGCACACCGCGGGTATCAAAACCCGCCCCAACACCTAAGCCTAAATTACCAACTGCACCTGTATCAGCTGATGCAGCTATAACATCTACTCAAATTGCTGAGTCTGAACCAGCACCTTGGAATACCAGTGCAGATACTGTTGTGAGTGCAGCTGAGGCAAAACCCATGGAGCAAAAGTCGCTTGAGCAGACCCCAAGCTCTGAGCCGGTGTCGTCAGGTTCTATACAGGCCGAAATTGCCGCAGCACGTGCTGCACTGGGAGTCCCTAGTGTAAAAAAGTCTAGAGCGGCACGCCGGCAGGAGCTTGCGATGCAAAGCCCCGCCAGTGTGTCGCATACTAGCCCTGTGACTGAACCAGCAACGGTTGCCAAGCCTGTCTCTGTGGAGAGGGCTCCCGTATTGGATGATGATCCAGCGATGGCTGATTATGAGCAGTATGCAATGGCAACGGAAGAGCCATTATATGAGCCGGATGTTCCCGCTTTTATTGCGACTCAGCCAGTGGTTAAGTTAGAGCCTAAGCCTGAAGAAAAACCTGTTGCTGAACCGTTGCCAGAAAGCTCCTTGCCCTCAGATAGCTGGGGGGAGCTGCTCAGCCGCCTCAGCCTATCCGCATTGGCGATGCAGTTGGCGCAAAATTGCTCCTTGAAGTACAAGCAGGCTAATCACTTAGAATTGGTGCTTAGTGCTAGCTTTGCACAGTTGCAAACGGTGGCCAATAAGGAGCGCTTACAGGAAGCACTGACTGTTTATTTTGGTACGCCGCAAACCATTAATATAGAAATAGGGCACACAGAAGCGATTGCTGAAACCCCCGCACAGAAAACTCATCGCCAATCTAATGAGCGCCAGCAATATGCCGTCGATGCGATTATGAACGACCCGAATATTCAACAATTACAGCAACTGTTTGGCGCCCGCGTTAAACAGGAAGCGATTAAACTTTTAGACACACAACCGGAGACAGTATGAAAGGTCAACTTGGAAACTTAATGAAGCAAGCCCAGAAGATGCAAGCCGATGCCGCCAAGGCACAGGAAGAAATTGCTAAGCTGGAAGTTGAGGGGCAAGCCGGTGGTGGTTTGGTGAAAATTGTCATGACCGGCAATCATGAGGCACGTCGCGTGAGTATTGACGAGAGCCTGTTTGCAGATGATAAGGATATGCTAGAAGATTTGGTCGCTGCGGCTATTAATGATGCTTCTCAGAAAGTGAAGAAAACGACAGAAGAGCGCATGGGGGCGGTGACATCAGGTATGAATTTACCTGCTGGCATGAAGCTGCCTTTTTAACAAAAGTTAGCTAGAGAATACCCCTTGAGTCAGTCCCCTTTGCTCGATGAGCTAATTAACGCCTTCACCTGTTTACCGGGTGTTGGGCCTAAGTCTGCTCAGCGTATGGCTTATCATATACTCGAACGCGAGCGAGAAGGGGGGGTAACTCTGGCTCTAAAGCTGCAACAGTCTATCAACGATATTGGGCATTGCCAGCGCTGCCGTACCTTAACAGAGTTAGAGATTTGTGGTTTGTGCAGTTCTAGCCGGCGCGATGAGTCTGTTATGTGCATCGTTGAAACGCCCGTTGATGTTACCGTGTTGGAGCAAGCCACGGGGTTTCAGGGCTTGTATTATGTTTTAATGGGTAAGTTAAGTCCGCTTGATGGCATTGGTCCAAAAGAGCTGGGGTTGGATAAGCTTAAAAGCCGTTTTGCCGAAGGTGAAGTAAAAGAGCTGATTTTGGCCACAAACCCCACGGTTGAGGGTGAAGCGACGGCTTATTATATTAGTGAAATGGCGAAATCTTTTGATATTAGCGTAAGTCGGATTGCCCATGGTGTGCCCCTTGGGGGAGAGCTAGAATATATAGACGGTGGAACACTTTCCCATGCCTTTGCTGAACGCAAGCAGCTTTTTTAATGCGATAACTAGGATTGCTAATGAAAGATTGTCTCTTTTGTAAAATTATTAACGGTGATATCCCAGCGGATATTGTTTATCAAAATGATCATGTGCTCGCCTTTAATGACATAAGTCCACAAGCCCCTACGCATATATTAATTATTCCAAAAAAACACATTTCTACCATCAATGATATAAGTCTTGATGATACGCAAGTAATTGGTCATTTATATCTTGCAGCTAAGGCGATTGCGCAGCAGCAAGGCTTTGCTGAGCAGGGCTATAGAGTTGTTATGAACTGTAATGAGGCTGCGGGTCAAACGGTATTTCATATTCACTTACACCTGTTGGCGCAGCGTGCATTTAGCTGGCCACCGGGCTAGGCTAGAAGGAAAAAAACGTGTTACATAAGCTGATAGTTGTTGGATTGTTACTTTGCTCTGTTCTAGCTCAGGCATCGAATAAGCCCGTTGCGATTATGGAGATTTTGTTTCTCAACAAGGGACAAACTACCGAACAGGCTGAGGCATACTTAGCCAAAATGCACCTTGTTACATCGCGTTACAAGGCAAAGCCTATCGCCGGCATGCACCTCAAAAAATGGTTAAGAGGTGGCAATAATCGTATTTATAATGCGGATTATGTGGTGGCAACGGAATTTCCCAGCCAAGCGGCAATGAACGATATGCTGCAAAAAGACAAAGACTACGATGCCCTGTTGTTCGAACGCGACACGGTTTTCAATAGTGAGATGGGCATTATGTTCTTGGTGGACTCCTTAGAAGCTCAGCAATAACCGAGTTAACTTGCTAATTGTCTAAAAAACAATAGTTTATTAGCTAATGCAGGGTTTTAGACGTGACAGCTGTGTTACAAGCCCGTAAAATTCAGCACCTTATAAATACGGAATTAATGGCCTGCAACCATGAATGAAGAATTCTCCAGAATTAAGCGCTTACCTCCCTATGTTTTTAATATCGTCAACGATTTAAAGGCAGCAGCGCGAGCACGTGGAGAGGATATTGTTGATTTTGGTATGGGCAACCCGGATCAGGCGACACCCAAGCATATCGTTGACAAGTTGTGTGAAGCGGCTCAGCGTGAAGATACACATCGTTACTCGGTGTCTCGGGGTATACCACGTTTACGCAAGGCAATAACCACTTGGTACAAAAACAAGTTTGATGTTGAACTCGACTCTGACTCAGAGGCAATTGTCACGATTGGCTCTAAAGAGGGTTTGGCACACTTAATGCTTGCCACACTCAGTCAAGGCGATACGGTGCTGGTTCCCAATCCTGCATACCCGATTCATCCCTACGGTGTGGTAATTTCGGGGGCGGATATTCGCCATGTACCGATGACTCCCGATATGGATTTTTTCGTGGAGCTGGAAAGCGCCATTAAAAATACTTATCCGAAGCCTAAGATGCTTATCTTAAACTTCCCAGGCAACCCCACTGCTGCTACGGCAGAACTGGAGTTCTTTGAACGTATCGTCAAAATTGCCAAGGAAGAGGAAATCTGGATTGTGCATGATATTGCCTATGCTGAGATTGCTTTTGATGGCTACAAACCGCCTTCGATATTACAAGTAGAAGGGGCGAAGGATGTGGCGGTTGAGTTCTACTCCTTATCTAAAACCTACAATATGCCTGGCTGGCGTGTTGGCTTTATGTGTGGCAACAAAACCTTAGTAGCTGCACTGGCAAGAATTAAGTCTTATCTAGACTACGGTATGTTTACGCCTATACAAGTGGCGGCCATACACGCACTAGAGTCTGACCAAAGTTGTGTAAAAGAAATCTCTGATATGTATCAAGCGCGGCGCGATGTGTTGTGCGATGGCTTAAACGACTTTGGCTGGATTGTAGAAAAGCCCAAGGCAACGATGTTTGTTTGGGCACAAATTCCTGAGGCGTACCAGGCCATGGGTTCTTTAGAGTTCTCTAAGAAACTATTAAAAGATGCAAAAGTGGCGGTATCACCGGGTATTGGTTTTGGTGATTATGGTGATGACCATGTGCGCTTTGGTTTAATTGAAAACGAGCACCGTACGCGCCAAGCGCTACGTGGCATGAAAGAAATGTTTAAGAAGGATGGTTTGATTGAGGCTCAGAGAGTCTAGTCCAAGCTATCCCCATAACGAGTAAAAGAATGTTAGAAGCTGTAAAAGTAGGTGTTTTGGGTGTCGGTACTGTCGGTAGCGGTACGATCAATGTACTCAAACGAAATGCTGAAGAAATTGAGCGTCGCTTGGGTCGTAAAGTGCTTGTCACCCACGCTGCGGCACGTACGCCGTCTAAGTTAACCGCGGATGCCTCAGGCATTACTGTTAGTGATGATCTAGAAGCCTTGGTCAATAACCCTGAAATTGATGTGATTGCTGAGTTGATTGGTGGTTATGAGCCCGCGCGCTCCTTAGTGCTTAAGGCTATTGCCAATGGTAAGCATGTGGTTACTGCGAATAAAGCTTTGATAGCACTGCACGGTGAAGAGATCTTCGCTGCCGCGAAAGATCAGGGTGTCATTGTCGCCTACGAAGCCGGTATCGCTGGAGGCATTCCCGTGATCAAGGCTATCCGTGAAGGCTTGGCGGGTAATAAGATAGAATGGCTGGCCGGCATCATTAATGGTACGGGCAACTTCATTCTGACTGAGATGAAGGATAAGGGACGCGACTTCGCTGATGTATTGAAAGAGGCGCAAGAGTTAGGTTATGCAGAAGCGGATCCGACTTTTGACGTTGAGGGTATCGATGCCGCGCATAAGCTTAGTATTTTAGGCTCTATCGCTTTTGGTGTGCCACTACAGTTTGATGCCTGTTTCACCGAGGGCATTTCTAAGATTGCCCCTGAAGATGTTAATTATGCAGAAGAGCTAGGCTATCGTATCAAGCATCTTGGCATAGCTAGACGCTCTGAAAAGGGAGTCGAATTACGCGTGCACCCCACACTGATTCCTGAAAAGCGCCTTATTGCGAATGTGGATGGTGTTATGAATGCGGTATTGGTTAAAGCTGATGCTGTGGGGGCAACACTGTACTACGGACCAGGTGCTGGAGCAGAACCCACGGCATCTGCAGTCGTGGCGGATATTATCGATGTTGCCCGTGTATTGGGGCAGCCTGTTAGCTCGCAAGTACCAGGGTTGGGCTTCCAGGCTGATGCCTTGGGCGAGGCAGGTGTACTGCCTATCGAAGAAGTGGAGACGGCATATTACTTGCGCATGCAAGTTAAGGACCGTGCTGGAGTCATGGCTAAAATAACATCGGTATTAGCCGATGCAGGTATTAGTATAGAGGCAGTTGTGCAAAAAGAAGCACAGTCTCATGTCGCGAGTGAAGAGCCCGTATTGCCCTTGTTTATGGTGACTAATACTGTAGTTGAAAAAAACATTAACAATGTTCTCCAAGCTATTGAAAAACTTGATGAAGTTCAAGGTAAAGTAACTAAGATTCGCGTTGAGTATCTGGGCTAACAGATACTTAATGACAACATTTTAAAATTTAAATTTAAAGAAAGGCAAAACTATGACCTTCCGTACTCGTTACACTGGTTTGATTGACCGCTACCGTGACCGCCTACCTGTGCATGATGACACGCGCATCATTAGTTTGGGTGAGGGCAACACGCCTTTGATTCGCCTACATAATATCCCGAAAGCCCTAGAGAAAGATGTGGATATCTACATTAAATACGAAGGCTTAAACCCAACAGGTTCTTTCAAGGACCGCGGTATGGCGATGGCGGTAACGAAGGCCGTAGAAGAGGGTGCGAAGGCGATTATCTGTGCGTCTACGGGTAATACCTCAGCGGCAGCGGCGGCTTATGCTGCACGTGCGGGCATTCAAGCTTTTGTATTGATCCCTGAAGGCAAGATTGCCATGGGTAAGTTGGCTCAGGCATTGATGCACGGCGCTGTTGTTATCCAAATCAAAGGTAACTTTGACGAAGGTATGCAGCTGGTCAAGGAAGTAGCAGCAGAAGCGCCAGTAACGATCGTTAACTCAATCAATCCCTTCCGCTTGCAAGGTCAAAAAACCGCAGCATTCGAGATTCTCGAAGAGCTAGGCCGCGCACCTGACTACCATTGCATCCCAGTGGGTAACGCGGGTAACATCAGTGCACACTGGATGGGTTACTCTGAGTACTTTGAGCAGGGTATCGTTAACAATCGTCCTAAAATGATTGGCTACCAGGCCGAGGGCGCAGCACCATTCACCAAAGGTGAGATGGTTGATGACCCAGAGACGGTCGCTACGGCTATCCGCATAGGCCACCCACAGAGCTGGGATAAGGCTTGGAAGGTTAAAGAAGAATCTGAAGGTTGGTATGACTCACGTACAGATGAGCAGATTTTAGCGGCGCAGAAGTTACTCGCCGAGAAAGAAGGTATTTTCTGTGAGCCTGCCTCTGCAACTTCTCTAGCAGGTGCTATCCAGGACCTTGACGAAGGTAAAATCCCAGAAGGCAGTACTATTGTTTGTACGCTGACGGGGCACGGCTTGAAAGATCCCGATATTGCCATTCAGCAAAGCACGGCTGAGGTAGTAACTGTGGCAGCTGAGCTAGGTAGCGTTAAAGACGCTATATTGAATAATATGTAGGCTACGGGATCTTGTTTAGATCCTAGTATTTTCTATTAATACACGCATAATGTGATTATGCGTGTATTAATGATTCTTATTTTTTTATTCTTGGCAGCAGTCTGTTTGGCCAAGTTTGCATTCACCCAGCCAGAGCAGCGCTTATATAAACAAGCCAGCTTGGTAGCGGCGGTTGTCTTTGCGGCTATCTTTACTTTTATATTAGGGTTAAGCCTAATACATAGCACGATCTAAGTAGGCTGTTAGCGCCTATCCACATTGTGGTTTTTTACCCTTGGCTTGGGCTTGTTTATACAGAACCATTGCCTTGCTCATGTGTTTATTAAGCTGATCAATACGCGTGCTGTTTGACGGGTGCGTGGACATAAACTCAGGTGGTGAGCCTTTGCTAGCCTTGGCCATGTTTTGCCATAACTGTACGCTACCTCGGGGATCAAAGCCTGCTTTGGCCATGAGTTCTATACCGATAATATCTGCTTCACTCTCATGAGCACGGCTAAAAGGGAGCTTTAGACCATATTGAGTGCCTAGTCCAAGTAGCCCGAATAGCTGTTGCTTGGCCGCCGTTTGTTCACCAGAAATAGCCTGTAAGAGCTGAGTGCCTGTACTAGCTGCACTATCCAAAGACATGCGTTCTGCACTATGGCGCGCTAAGACGTGGCCAACCTCATGCCCCATCACGGCGGCAAGTTGGTCTTGGCTTTGCGCTAATGTGAGCATGCCCGTATTGAAACCGATTTTTTTACCGGGTAGAGCAAAGGCATTAGGAGACGCATTTTCAAACACATTCACTTCCCATTGACCTTGTTGGCTGCCGTCTAGTTCGCGGGTGATCGCTGACGCAATACAACGAATATAGTTGTTAGACTGTGTGCTGTTAGAGAGCGTTTGCTGAGTCTTCATCTGCGTATAAGCTTGAGCACCTAGTTGGCTCATTTGGCTCTCGCCGACAATGAGAAACTGGCGGCGCCCCGTGGGTGAGGTGGCACAGGCGCTGAGGCAAGTGATCACAATGGCAGTAGTAGCAATTTTTTTAAACATTAGGTTCATCCTTCAATAGCTGAATAAAATCAGCACGTGCAATAGTACTTGCCCCCAGTGACAGCAAATGCGGGTTGGGTATTTGGCAGTCGATGAGATCATATTCTGTTAATTGAGCAATATGTATTAAAGCAATTTTTGAGGCATTCGTCATCGCACTAAACATAGATTCACCACAAAAAACGCCATTTATTTTTATGCCGTAGACACCGCCGACGAGTTCATCTTGATGCCAACACTCATAGCTGTGAGCATAGCCTAAGCGGTGTAGTTCGCTGTAAGCCTGTATCATTTCAGGAAGTATCCAGGTGTCTGCTTGCTGTACACGGGGCGCCGCACAAGCTTCGACGACTGCTTTAAAGGCCGTATTGTGGCGTATCTCAAACACACCCTTTCTCATTGTGCGCCGCGTGGAGCGTGAGATGTGTATGTCTTTGCTGAAAATGACCGCGCGTGGGTTGGGACTCCACCACAAGACAGGTTCACCCTCGCTGTACCATGGGAATATGCCGTTTTGATAAGCATTTATTAATCGCCCTGGACTAAGGCTGCCTCCCGCGCAGAGTAAGCCGTTGGCCTCTCTGTCGATAATGGCTTGATCGACTGGGGGGAAGGCAATATCGTCATCGTCTGCTAAGTAGGGAATCATTGGTATTGCTACTTATTCTCAGGCTGGTAAAGCCCGTCCCTAAAAGGCGATTTTTCCCACAGGCCTTGAGCATATTCGTCTATTGCCAGTGCTTCGCGTACTAAAAAATCTTGCACTGGCTTTTGAAAGTCCTCCGAGGCTAACCAGTGTGCCGAATAGGTGGCTGTAGGTAGAAAGCCCCTAGGAATTTTATGCTCGCCCTGAGCGCCGGGCTCAAAATGTTGTAGCCTATGCTGTATGCAATATTCTATGCCTCGGTAATAGCAGGCTTCAAAGTGCAGGCTATGATATTCATAGCTACACCCCCAATAGCGCCCATACAGGGTGTGTGCGTTTCTAAAGTAAATAGCACAGGCAATGTATTCGGCATCTTTAATGGCAAACATGGTGACCAGCTTATCTCCCATCGTTCGGCCTATCTCACGGAAAAAATTTAAATTTAAAGCGGGAGTGTTACCTTTTTCCTTAAAAGTAAGGCGATAAAAATGATGTGCATAATGCCACTGCTCATCGCTCATCTGATTGCCGAGAACCACCTTAAAGCTAATGTCTTGCTCAGCAACAATTTCTCGTTCACGGCGTATTTTTTTACGTTTGCGAGATTTAACGTCTGCTAAAAAATCATCAAAATGCTGATAGCCGTGATTGTGCCAGTGATACTGATAATCTTTACGTAGCATCAAGCCATTATCTTGCAGTGTTTGTGTCTGACTTGTCTCGGGGAATAGGCAGTGGAAGCTAGAGAGCCTTTGGTCTTCACAGTACTTTAAAATATTGCGAATCAGTAGTTGATGTAGCCTATCCGCATTGCCATTAGGGTGTACTAGAAGGCGCGGTCCCTGTACGGGAGAAAAGGGTGATGCACATACAAGCTTGGGGTAGTACATTTTACCAGCGCGTTGGTAGGCGTCAGCCCAAGCCCAATCAAACACAAATTCGCCATGGGAGTTGTGTTTGATGTAGCACATGGCAGCAGCCATCAGTGAGCCCTGTTCATCGCGAATAATAAAGTAGCGAGGATACCAACCCATGCGTTTGCCTAAACAGCCGTTGCGTTCTAAGGCAATTAAGAACTCGTATTGTACAAAGGGATTGCTATCTGGGTTTAGCCCATTCCAACAGTCTTTAGAGACAGAGGCTAGGCTGTTATGCAGTTCGGCGTGTAGAGACATGACGTATTGTTAAACCCTACAAGCCTATTGTAAAGGAGGAGGCTCTAGCAGCACTATGGGGATAGGCTACTAGAGTATGCTTAGCTCAGTTTATGATTTTTGTTCGTCCAAGAAGCGCTCGGCATCTAGGGCTGCCATGCAACCGGCACCTGCAGAGGTGATCGCTTGGCGGTAGATGTGATCCATAACATCGCCGGCGGCAAATACGCCAGGGATACTAGTCTGAGTAGCGTTGCCTTCCAAACCACTTTGTACTTTAATATACCCGTCTTTCATGTCCAGCTGGTCGGCAAAAATATCGGTGTTAGGCTTGTGACCAATAGCGATGAACACACCATCAACAGTGAGGTCTTTAGTTTCACCGGTTTTATTGTTTTTGATACGTGCCCCGGTTACGCCCATATCATCGCCGAGTACCTCTTCAAGCTCGTTAAACCATTCAATCTTGATGTTGCCGTTTTTAGCTTTCTCGGCAACACGATCAGCAAGAATTTTCTCACTGCGGAAAGAGTCGCGACGATGAATAATCGTAACCTCAGATGCGATATTGGCAAGATAAAGTGCTTCTTCTACAGCAGTGTTACCACCACCCACAACAGCTACAGGCTTATTGCGATAGAAAAATCCATCACAGGTAGCACAGGCGGAGACACCTTTACCAGAAAAGGCTTCTTCTGACTCTAGGCCTAAATATTGGGCACTGGCACCTGTGGCAATCACGACGGCATCGGCAGTAAAGGTTTGGCTGTCACCCTTTAAGGTAAAAGGGCGTTTAGAAAAATCAACCTGGTTGATGTGGTCAAAGATGATTTCTGTGCCAAAGCGCTCGGCATGAGCTTTCATGCGCTCCATAAGAGCAGGGCCTTGTAAACCTTCAACGTCACCCGGCCAGTTGTCCACCTCTGTGGTGGTTGTTAGTTGCCCGCCCATTTGAATACCTGTAACCATAACGGGCTCCAAATTAGCGCGTGCTGCGTAAACAGCAGCGGTGTAGCCCGCAGGGCCAGATCCAACAATTAGTAATTTACAGTGTTTTACGTCGCTCACGAGCTTCTCCAAGAGATAAGTTTTGAACCTATCCGCAACGTATTTGGATTATTGCGAACAAGTTGAATTAAATTTGCTGGTGATTATATATAGACTGATGAAAATATCTCTAATAGATTATTCCGATTATGCTCATTGAAAGGGTTTATTTAGGAATATTCCACTAAATATGGTGCTTTCAATTGTGGTAAATGACTAAAAATAGTAAATTGCCCCATTCAAAATAGCAGCTCGGCAACAACAGTGGCACAGGCAAAAAACAAAAATACGAACCCTCCTATTGCAAAACATATACATCGCGGTCTACGCGAGGGTGCTCTGTATTTGTTGATCGCTGTCGCTATCGTTTTGATGCTGGCCCTTTTGACTTATGATTCTCGCGATCCAGGCTGGTCTCACGTAGGACCTAGGGAGTATGCAGAAAACCTAGTCGGCCCTGTAGGCGCTTGGTTTGCCGATGTATTCCTGTATTGGTTTGGCTACATGGCTTTTTTGGTCCCCGTTATGGTGGCTTATAGCGCTTGGTTGATTATTCGCAAGCGCACCGCCGATGATCGTTTTGATAGGCATTTATTTGCTGTGCGCTGGACAGGCTTTATTGTCATGGTGGTCTCCGGCTGTGGTTTAGCGGGTATGCACATCGCCGTTGACGCAGGTGCCTTACCAGGGCAGCTTGCTGGGGGAGTGTTGGGGCGTGAAATTGGCAATGCGGGATTAGCCAATGCTATGAATGTGGTGGGTGCTACAGTCGTTTTATGGGCGTTTTTTTTAGCCAGCATAACTCTGTTCACAGGGGTGTCTTGGCTATATGTAATCGACTTTACTGGTAAATACTCACTGCGCTTACATGCTTGGGTGACTCAACGCTGGCAGAAATTTATGGAGAAGCGCACCGAGCAAAAACAGGAGCAGAAGGTCAAACAAGAGCGTAAGCAAATGTTTGAAGTGGTGCAGAAAAAAGAAGAAAAGCGTAAAGCAGTAACACCAAAACTAAAAATAGAACCCAAAATCAAGCCTGAAAAGCGTGTGAGTGAACGTGAGTTTAAAGAACAGCAAATTCCATTGTTTTCTGGTGAAGCCGGTACTGAACTTCCCGGTTTGAGCTTGCTAGACGACCCTAGAGAACAGGAGTTTGGTTATTCTGCAGAGGCCCTAGAAGCCTTATCTCGCCTGCTGGAAATTAAGTTGGGTGATTTCAATATCAGTGCCGAAGTGGTTGCGGTAATGCCTGGGCCTGTAATTACGCGCTTTGAAATTCAACCTGCGGCGGGCACAAAGGCCAGTAAGATCACCGGTCTGGCACGCGACTTAGCTCGATCCATGTCGGTAGTGTCGGTGCGTGTAGTGGAAGTAATACCAGGCAAGTCGACCATCGGTATTGAAATCCCCAATGAGAAGCGCGAGATTATTAACTTCCAGGAAATCATGAAGTCTGAGAGCTTCGAGAAAATGAAGTCGCCCTTGACCATTGGCCTGGGTAAAAATATATCCGGTGTACCTGTATCCGCAGACTTAGCTAAAATGCCTCACCTATTGGTTGCAGGTACAACGGGTTCGGGTAAGTCAGTTGCTATTAACGCCATGCTACTGAGCTTGCTGTATAAAGCTACCGCCAAAGATGTACGGATGATTTTGATTGATCCGAAGATGTTAGAACTGAATGTTTATGAAGGCATTCCCCATTTGTTGTGCCCTGTAGTGACAGACATGAAGGATGCAACCAATGCACTGCGCTGGAGTGTAGGGGAAATGGAACGTCGTTATAAACTGATGTCCCAGCTGGGTGTGCGCAACCTGACGGGCTTCAATAAGAAGGTGAATGAGTCGATAGAACGGGGGGAGCCCATGCCTGACCCTTTGTATAAGCGTGAAGATGCCTTTGACCCCGATGCGCCGCCGCCAACATTAGAGCCTATGCCTTATATCGTGGTTATCATTGATGAGTTTGCTGACATGATGATGGTAGTGGGCAAAAAGGCAGAAGAGCTAATTGCTCGGTTGGCACAAAAAGCCCGTGCTGCGGGTATAAATATGGTGTTGGCCACCCAGCGTCCTTCTGTTGATGTAGTAACAGGCTTGATTAAAGCCAACGTGCCCACGCGTATTGCCTTCCAAGTATCATCGCGCATTGACTCAAGAACTATTCTCGATCAAATGGGCGCAGAGCAGTTGCTAGGCCATGGTGATATGCTGTATTACCAGCCAGGCATCACACCCGTACCAGAGCGGGTACATGGGGCCTTTGTTGATGACCATGAAGTACATGCGGTAGTAGCGCATCTAAAAACATTAGGTGAACCAGATTACATCGAAGCTGTCCTAGAGGAGAGTCAGGCAGAAATACCTGGCATTGCCGCCGAACCAGGGCAGGGCGGGGATGAAATGGATCCCCTGTATGACCAAGCCGTGGCGATAGTCACAGAAACTCGCAAGGCTTCTATTTCTTATGTGCAACGTCGTTTGAAGGTTGGATACAACCGCTCGGCAACGATGTTGGAGCAAATGGAAGCACAAGGTGTTATCTCAAGTCTGGGCTCAAATGGTCAACGTGAAGTCATTGCTCCGCCGCCACCAAAAGATTAAAAAGCATCGCTAATATACGGAATAAGAATGAACAATTTTTTGAAACAATCAGCAGTACTTATTATAACTTGTCTTTTTAGCCTATCCGCATTCGCGGG
>CAZBWS010000021.1:0-5588 GCA_964495705.1 uncultured Gammaproteobacteria bacterium | reverse complement strand
CAATAATTGCAATCGAGTCTGCTCCAAGTACCTGAAGGCTTTCGCCCCCTCGCGGACCGAATGCGTCCGCAAAGCCTGGAAGCTTATACGGGTCAAAACCACCTCTTAGCCGAAGGTAAACCCCTGCGTATAGCTATCGAGCAAGACAAACTGCACTCGATGATCTTCTGGGGTCCCCCAGGCACAGGAAAAACTACTCTGGCCAAACTCATTGCTCACTACTGTGGCGCCCAGTTTTTATCTATTTCTGCAGTGCTGTCAGGCGTTAAGGAAATTCGAGCCGCAGTAGAACAAGCCAGACAACAGCGCGCCATGAGTGGGCAGCCCACTGTCCTATTTGTGGATGAAGTGCATCGTTTTAACAAGTCTCAACAAGATGCTTTCTTACCTCATATAGAAGACGGTACGGTTTTTTTTGTTGGCGCGACGACAGAAAACCCTTCTTTTGAGCTAAATAACGCTCTGTTATCACGAGTGCGGACCTATATTCTTAAAAGCCTCAGCGACGAAGATATTCTCGGTATTTTGAATGCGGCACTACAGGATAAACAGAATGGCTTGGGCGAGTTGGGTTTACAGGTAGATGCGAATGCTCTAGAAATACTGGCACAAGCTGCCGATGGTGATGCTAGACGCAGTTTAAATTTATTGGAAATTGCCTCTGATTTGGCCGAAGGGCAGCACATCAATGCGGATATGCTGTCAGATGTTACAGCTCAGACATTGCGCCGCTTTGATAAGGGCGGCGACTTATTTTATGAACAGATATCGGCTCTGCATAAATCAGTACGTGGCTCCAACCCCGACGCGGCCCTGTATTGGTTTTGCCGCATGATAGATGGAGGCTGTGATCCTATCTATATCGCTAGACGTATTGTGCGCATGGCCTCGGAAGAAGTGGGTAATGCAGACCCCCGAGCACTGGATGTCGCCGTTAATGCTTGGGAAACTTATGAGCGCCTGGGTAGCCCCGAAGGCGAGCTGACGATTGCCCATGCGATTAGTTATGTAGCGAGTGCGCCTAAGAGCAACGCTGTCTATATGGCTTATAAACGTGCAATGGCAGCGGCACAGGCATCGGGTAGCTTGGATGTGCCAGTGCACTTGCGCAATGCACCGACAAAGCTAATGCAAGAGCAGGGCTTTGGGATAGAGTACCGTTACTCCCATGACGAGCCAGGCGCCTATAGCCCTGGGCAAAAATATTTTCCCGATGAGTTGGGTGAACAGGTGTTTTACGAGCCAGTGGAACGTGGCCTGGAAATTAAAATAGCTCAAAAACTCAAACACTTACGTGAACTAGATAAACAATAATATTAAATAAATCTTCCAACTTTTATAGAAAATGTGTAATCTAATTAAGCTGATAATCACAACTATTAAAAGAAAATGGCAAATACAGACCGACTGACCGTACTAGTAGCTGATGACTCAAGAGTTATTTTGAAGGCGTTCTCTCGGGTTATGGCTGAACACTATGACCTAGTTGAGGCCGCTGACGGTCAAATAGCTTGGGAAGCGATTGAGTCTAATGATGAAATTTGTGCGGTATTTTCTGACTGGGAAATGCCCAGTTTAGACGGTCTTGAGCTGACTAAGAAAATTCGCGCCTCTAAAAACCCCCGCATACGTTCACTGCCCATCATAATGGTTACTTCAAAAACCGATGATGAGTCGACTAAAAATCTTATTTATTCTGCCGGCGCAACGGACTTTATTGCCAAACCCTTTGATACAACTGAGCTTCTAGCTAGGGCTAAATCCCATGTGAAACGGATTGATATCTCAGGTGAATTGGAAACTCAGCAAGCGGTTATGAATCCGAGTAGCCGTATTGGCAACGCAAATTATTTCCAGCAACAAGGTGAGCAGATGATTTCATTTGCTAATCGCCATAATCTACCAATGGCCGTTGTTTTAGTGGGTATTGATAGTCTGACTGCCCATGGTGTTAATACAGGGGCCAATGAAAAGCAGTTAGATGAGTTTATTTTAACGATAGGTGCACATATCGGCTCTATCATGCGCAAAGACGACAGTGTTGCTCGTCTAGGTAAGGGCGTCTTTGGTGTACTGCTTTCTTCTGCTGATTTGAAATTAGCAGGCGGTTTTGCTCGGCGCTTGCAAGCAACTATCAATAAGCAAAATATTAGTTTGAACAGTAAAGATGTGCGTATTAGCTTAAGTATTGGTATGGAGTTCAGCGGGCCTTGTCGCAAGCGTCAACTCAAAGGCATGTTAAAAACGGCCCGTGAACGATTAGTGGTAGCTTCACGTGATGGCAACACTATTCGTCCTCGACCTCAAACGTCTAAACAGCGGGTTAAGTTAGATTCTCTGGATAAAGCGCTATCTTTGGTAAGCAATAAGCGTGCTGAAGATATTGATATGGGCTATTTGATGAAGCGCATATTCCCGCTGTTGGTGCATTTTGATAAAACTCACGATACAGAGATTGCCAAGGCTGCACTACCGATAGTGAAAGGCGAGAAAAAGCAAAAATAAAAAAGGCTCGCCTACACTTGATAGAGCGAACCTTTTTATGGGGATCAGTGAAAAGCTTAGTGGTTACAGCTAGGCCCATGTATATGACCATGTTCTAACTCATCCGCTGTGGCATCACGAATTTCCTTGACGCTGGCCTCAAAGTGCAAAGTTTTACCCGCTAAATCATGATTTGCATCAATCGTGACAGACTTGTCATCAGCTTCTTTGACGGTAACAATTTGTACGCCATCGCCCATTTGTGCTTGAAATTGCATGCCAGGCTCAATTTCATCAATACCTTCAAACATATTGCGTGGAACCACTTGAATAAGCTGCTCGTCGTATTCGCCATAACCTTCTTCAGGGGAGACCGATACCTTAATCGTGTCACCGATAGATTTACCGTTCAATTCATTTTCCAAACCCGGGATAATGTTAGCGTGACCATGCAAATATAATAACGGCGCTTCAGGAGTAGACTGATCTAACACTTGGTCTTCATCGTCGCGCAGGATATAGTTAATGCTAACCACTTTATTGGCTTCAATTTGCATGGAGTAATACTCTAGATAGATAAAAGATCGCCAATTTTACGCAGTATTGATATAAAGAGCTATGAAAAACACCTTATTCCTTTTACTCATCACCATTTGCTTTGTCGCACAGGCAGATATTAAAGCTATACCTGAGATTGAACCGATTACGGTTAATGGCCTGATCGCTGGCAAAGCGGTTGTTAAAATTGGTGGGCGCCACCATATTATGCGGATAGGTCAAACGGTGCAGAACGTTAAATTGGTCTCAGCTGACCAATACAGTGCCTTGCTCGATATTGATGGCAATGAAAAGCGTTTCTATATACAAGAGGCCAAGTTGGAAGATTATAGTGACGACTTCATTGCAGATTCACGGCAGCTAAATGATGAGCAAGTGGAAATATTAGCCTCAAATACCTTAGTGCAGGCAGATTCTCATATCCTCAAAGTACAACTTAAAGAGCGCTTGGATGATCGTGCTCTTTTTAGAGTAGAGTATTTTTACAATGCGTCCCACGGTAAACATGCAACATTACAGGCGCGCACCTTTAGTGGGGGTAAGGCGACAGGTTTTTCCTCCCATAGTCATACACAGTTGGAGGCCGGTCGAAATTTAGTCGATATTGTTTTAATGATGAATAGTAAGGCGCCAGTGAGTTACTCTTCAGAGTCGATTAAATTTGAAATTAACGGTGAAAAGCTCATTAAAGGTAGCCGTAGCGTGACTGCAAAATATATTCCCTTTGAGAAAATATGGCTACAAGAAGCTACTCCTGAAACGATGCTAGGCAATGCAACATGGCAAACTGGTTCGCAATAGGCCTAGGAGGAGCTCTAGGGGCGCTTAGCCGCTATGCCTTGTCATTGCGTATTTATGCATGGTTAGGGCGGGACTTTCCTTGGGGGACATTAGGGGTTAATGTACTAGGTTCGTTTTTGATGGGTTTTCTGGTCATACTGATGACCTCACGCTTGCCATTAGAAGAGCCCTTACGTAACGGTTTGCTAGTAGGATTCTTGGGCGCTTTGACGACCTATTCAACATTTGCTATGGATAAGCTGCAGCTGCTACAGCAGGGGGCTTACTTAAAAGCTGGGAGTTATATGTTGGCTAGTATGCTGGCATGTCTAACAGCCATTATCTTCGGCACCTGGCTGGCTAAGCAAATTTCTTAATTTATTTAAATGATGCGGATAGACTGAAAAGAGACTATCCGCATTGTCTTGCGCCCTGTAAAATGCGCGCCAATACAACACACAGCTAGAGACATGTCCCATGTTGGATCCTAAAAAACTACGTAATGAACTCCCACAAGTGGCTGAGGCACTGGCCAAGCGAGGCTTTGAGCTAGACATTAACGCCCTAGAAGCGTTAGAAGAGCGTCGCAAGTCTGTACAGAGCAAAACAGAACAATTGCAGGCAGAGCGTAATAGCAGCTCAAAGTCTATTGGTAAGGCAAAAGCGGCCGGTGAAGATATTCAGCCCTTACTCGAAGCGGTGGCTAGTTTAGGTGGCCAATTAACTGAGGCAGAAGCGGAGTTAAAAGAAATCCAGCAAGGCTTTGAAGATATTGTTCTTAGTATGCCGAATATGCCAGCAGATGACGTGCCAGCAGGCAAGTCAGAGGATGACAATATTGAAGTCAGCCTATGGGGCGAGCCGAAGAGCTTTGACTTCGAAGCCAAAGATCACGTTGAGCTAGGCGAAGCACTAGCAGGTAAGGGCGGTTTAATGGACTTTGAGGCCGGTAGCAAGTTAACGGGTTCTCGCTTTGTTGTGATGCGTGGCCCAATGGCGAGAATGCACCGCGCATTAACCCAGTTCATGCTCGACACCCATACGCTGGAGCATGGTTATAACGAAACTTATGTACCCTATATTGTCAATCAAGATAGCTTGCGAGGCACGGGACAACTGCCTAAGTTTGAAGAAGATCTATTTAAAATATCACGCGAAGATCAGGACAATGACTTTTACTTGATACCAACCGCCGAAGTGCCTGTCACCAACTTAGTGCGCGACGAGATTGTTAAGGAAGATGATCTGCCGATTCGTATGACAGCACACACGCCGTGCTTCCGCTCAGAAGCTGGCTCTTATGGTCGTGATACTCGCGGTATGATTCGCCAGCACCAGTTTGAGAAAGTCGAGCTGGTACAGATGGTGAAGCCTGAGGATTCTTGGCAGGCGCTTGAAGAGCTCACGGGGCATGCCGAAACGATTCTACAGAAGTTAGAGCTGCCCTATCGCAAGGTTATTTTGTGCACTGGTGATATTGGCTTCTCTGCGGCGAAGACCTATGATCTAGAAGTATGGTTGCCAGGGCAGAGCGCTTATCGCGAGATCTCTTCCTGCTCTAACTTCTTAGACTTTCAGGCGCGCCGCTTGAAGGCTCGCTTCCGTAACAAGGAAACCAATAAACCAGAGCTACTGCATACTTTGAACGGCTCGGGTCTGGCTGTCGGGCGTACGCTGGTTGCCGTGCTTGAGAACTATCAGAATGCGGATGGATCAATAACAGTACCTGAGGTACTGCGTCCTTATATGGCGGGGCAGGAAGTGAT
>CAZBWS010000020.1:0-29924 GCA_964495705.1 uncultured Gammaproteobacteria bacterium | reverse complement strand
AAACAAACTTAAAACATTCACCTAAAAGACTTATTGAAACGGCTTTTGGCTACCATCCCGTTTGGGCTGGGCGGCGAATTATACAGCCACCCAATCTTCTAGCAAGGGCTAATCTATAATTTTCATATCCTTGCCAAATGCGCGTATAAATCAACTGGGTTATTCGATATTAAGCATCAAAGCAATGACTTAGACTCCAAGCCCATTTATAGTTGGTCTATTACTATTATATATACGATACGGCATTATTATGACTTCACCCTCAATACTAATAACAGGCTGCTCTTCAGGTATAGGCCTAAGAGCAGCTGAACTTCTCCATGCACGTGGCTATAAAGTTTACGCCACAGCAAGAAAGAACGAAGACTTAGAAATGCTAAGACAAATAGGCGTATCCGCATTAGCCCTAGAAGTAACTGACTATAAACAAGTAGATGATGTACTGGACTTTATCGCCAAAGATAACGACGGAAAACTCGATGCCTTATTCAATAATGCCGGCTACTCCCAGGTTGGCGCAGCAGAAGATTTACCACTAGGGGCACTGAAAGCACAGTTCGAAACTAATTTTTTTGCCCCTGTGGAAATAGGCAACAAGGTCATACGCCGCTTCTTTAGGCCTCAAGGCCAGGGGCGCATAATACAGAATACTTCCGTTTTTGGCTTAACCTCTTTACCGTTTAGAGCTGCCTACTGCTCAAGCAAATATGCCTTGGAAGGCTTCTCTGATGCATTGCGCCAAGAACAGAACAATTTTTCCACTAAAATCCATGTGTCGATTATCGAGCCAGGGCCCATTGTGTCCCGTGTACGAGAAAACAAGCAACTGTATTTTGAGAAATATATAGCCCCACTCATGGATGGCAGCCCCTACCGAGAAACCTATATTAAGATGCAAAGTGCTCTCGCAATGACAGGGAGAATACCCATGACGCTGGAGCCTGATGCTGTGGTCGATAAGTTAATTCATGCCCTAGAGAGCGACAACCCCGCACCGCGTTACTATGTGACCACACTGACACACATCTTTGCCAATGCAAAACGCCTACTCTCCCATCGCAGCTTTGATAAGTTTGCAGCCAAGATCTCTAAATCAGAGACTGGTTAATAGGGAAACTAAAAAGGCCTCGCAGTGCGAGGCCTTTTTAAATTGAGCAATTGTTGTCTATCGACTTTCTTGCTTCACCAAAAAATCCATCACCTTTGCCATAGTTGGATAATCACCTGCTTGGCGCCCTGAAGTTAAAAAACGACCGTTTACAGCCACAGCTGGCACGCCACGCAAGCCGTGTAAACGCGCTGCTTGTATTGCTTTTCTGCTTTTGCTTTCAACTGCAAAACTATTAATTGTATCCAGCACATCTTGCTTCTCTAAACCCGAGACTCGTGCCATAAGCTCAGCCAAATCCACCGCCTTATCCATGGCTTTTTTATCTTTATGGATAGCATCAAAAATAGCGGGGTGAGTTTTATCTGTAATACCCAGCATTTCACTCGCATAATACGCCTTGGCGTGGATAACCCAGCCTTTATTAAAGATCGCTGGTACACGCTTAAATATGACATTTTTAGGTTTTTCGTTAATCCAGCCATTGAGATGAGGCTCAAAATCATAACAATGGGGGCAGCCATACCAAAAAAACTCTGTTACCTCGACCTTGCCCGCTGGGACATCTACCGGGGTTTGCGCTGGAACGATCTTTTGATAATGCGTGCCCACCTCAAAAGCTAGAGGCTCCTGGCTCTGTGCAGAAAACGCCAAGCCAAGCCCAACGAATAATATAAATATTTTTTTCATCATTTTATGCCCATGAACGGATTTAATGGCTTTAGAGAACTCATATTGAATAGAGTTCCCCCCTTAAATGCAAGGTTTGGCTACCACGACTGGTAACGATAACTATTCAGTTCTTTATCTATCAGATAATCTAAAATTTTAAATAATTTTTCCACACTGCCGGCCTGGCTCAAGCTAATACTATAGCGGCCATTCACAACAAATGCGGGAAGTTTGGCGGGCTGATAGCGGCTCGAAAGATCTTCTGCATAAAGTAGCGCTGAATTCACCAAAAGACTATCCATGACCACCTCTACACTAAAGCTATCTTTCCCTAAGCGCGAGCCCAAGAAATTGGCAACAAGATCGTTTCTATCTAAGACCAACTGATTATTCTGTACTTTACTATACAAACCATCATGCAACTTAGGCTTAGCCTTGAGCTCTTCAGCCGTATAATAGATACGTGCCAGCGCCTTCCCATCAATTATGAAAGTACTAGGGATTTTCTGGAACATGATTTCTTTAGTGTTTTTAGCTAACCAGCTTTGCAGGGGGGAATCGAAGTCGCGGCAAGCTTTACAGCTATAGGAAAAGAACGAAAGCACTTGAACTCTATCACTGCCCACACCTGTGTCCTGGGGTTTGCTATAAGTATCATAGAAGCCCGTATAGTTCTCTGCCTGTGCAGCATGACTGCCCAGCAATAAACCCAGCAGTAAAATCGTTAACTTAGCCATATGTATATGTGATTTAATAATAGTTACACACATTCTACCTATTTTCCCAAAACACGCCAGCCGAGACTACGAATCTATTGCCTGAGTGCCAATTCCTTTGCTACCAGATAATCTAACACCCTAACCATTCGAGAAAAGCCCTTAGCCAGGCGGCCATTAACGGCATATTTTCCGTTGATTATCAAAGTGGGGACTCCAGATACCTCATACTGCTTTTGCAACTGCACCCCTTCTAGCACCGCAGCGCGAGTCAACATGTTCAACATTTGATCTTCGATTGCAACCGGGTCTAAATCGGCTTTGATTGCCATAAAGTCAGCCAAACCACCCATTTCATTGAGAGGCAGTTGACGATCGTGTAAAGCTTCAAATAAAGGCGTGTGGACTTTTTCATGTACTGCCAAGCGGTGCCCAGCATAGAAAGCCTGCGCATGAACAAGCCAGCTTTTTTGCATAACAGATGGAATACGCCGAAACACGACTTGTTCGGGCTGCTTGCCAAGCCATTTATTTAGGTGGGAATCTAGGTAGTAACAATGCACGCAGCCGTACCAGAAAAACTCTAATACCTGCACTTTATCTTGAGCCAGTCCCGTATCAACACGCGCCTCCAAGCGTATATAATCATCACCCTCGCGAAAAGACTCCGCCGTTGATATATTACTCGTCAATAGTAATACAAGTATCAAACAATATTTCACGCAGCCTCCTTTGCTTAGCATACACGCTAGTGACTATAAGACTGTAAACTAAAGCTACAGTTCACCATAAGAGTGCAAGCCTGACAAAAACATATTCACGCCAAGAAAACAGAACAAGGTAATAACATAACCCGCTAAGGCCCACCACGCCATTGCCCGGCCATTCCACCCGTGCACTAATCGGAAATGTAGCCAAGCCGCATAATTTAACCAAACAATCAGCGCCCAAGTCTCTTTCGGATCCCAGGACCAATAACTTCCCCAGGCCTCGGCAGCCCAAAGTGCACCTAAGATAGTCGCTATAGTAAAGAAGGCGAAACCAAGCGCGATAGACTTATAAACAATATCTTCCATTAGCTGAAAGTTAGGTAAGCGCTCAGCCCAAGCGTCTAATTTTCTAGTAACAAGGCTATCTTTAATCAACCAAGCAATACCTAACATAGCCGACAAACTAAAAGCTCCATACCCAACAAAATTAGCCGGCACATGTATTTTCATCCAATAGCTTTTTAATGCTGGCACCAAGGGCTGTATTTCATGGCCACCCTTTACATAGCTATACCAAATAACAAAACCCACCGCTAAGCTAATAGCAATAGAAGAGAAAAAGCCTAATTGACGATTTTCAAATTTGTTCTCGTAATACAAATACAGCAGTGCCGTTATGATGCACAACAATACAAAAACTTCATATAAGTTACTAACAGGGATATGACCAAAGTCAAAATCAATCAGGTAAGACTCACGCCAGCGCACGGCTAACCCAACCGTCCCCATCACCGTTGCCGCCCACGTTAAGCCAGAGCCGGCCTTGTTGCCAAAATCAGACTTCGCTAACAAGCCAATTAAAAACGCGCCTGTAGCCATAAAATATAATGCGCCCATCCAAGCGATCGCACTTTGACTAGAGAGCATGAATTTAAGGAAGAAATTACTATCGGCCTTATCAATCTGCGTACCATATAACCACAAAGTAAATAAACTGAGCGCTGCCACCAACAAGCTAAACCAACGTGTGCTCTTCCAGTGCCAGCCCAGACCCGCCAAGGACAAAGACATGCCCGCTAGAATACCTACTTCGTAAGCATCCATATATTGCTGGTATTGTTGCCAAGCTATGCCCCCCCCTAGTACGACAAGCGTCGCCCATACATAATCAAATGCGGATAGGCTCTTATACCAAGGTATTCTGTATTGAATTGTGTCGTTCATTACTTTTTAGATTCCCGTATTGACTGTTCTTCCTGCTCTAAAATTCGCTTTATTTTTTCACTGAGAGCCGCAAACTCTTGAGGAAAGTCATTCGTTTTTCGGTGACTCTGGCCAGCAAATAACACCTCATTGCCCTCTATCCAAATCCATAGCCGCTGACGGTTTAAATAAAACAACATAAAGATGCCTGCCGTTAGCATGGCACAGCCTAAGTAAACCCAGAACGTACCGGGTGACTTAGTGATCTGCAGCCCCGAAGCTTGAATATGATTAAAGTTCTTTAGCTGAATAAAGACGGGAGACTGGTAAAACGGCAAGGTATTTATAGCTTCTACTGCCGCCGAATAAAATGCCCACTGCTCTTCAGTGGGTTCCTGAGCAAATAACTCTCTATAAGCTTCACCCAATACACTGCGCAACACTTTCAAATAGGCATTGAAAATTTCTTCTCTCCTAGCTTCAGGTACATTCTGCTGCATATCTTGAATAATACCTTCATACCCCCCCTCTAAAAACTGCTGTAGCAATAGCAGCATAGACTGTGTTAGTTGCTGTGCTTGTTCTGGGCTATCCGCATTCAGTATTTCAGCTTCAACACTGCGCGTGATGATTTGAGTCATTTTTTCAGTGTTATACAACAAAGACAAAAAATTCATAAAGCGCTCTAAACTGACGTTTTCATCAGCGGGAATATGCAAAAACTGGAATTGTTCTGTAGGCGAAGTGCGCATGCCGCTGGTGAAGTACAAGCGGCCCTCAAAGTCTAAGGGAGCCATATAAGTTTGATACTCTAGGGCTTGGCCTGCGCTATTGCGTAAACGTATCGTAAAATTGGGGCCGAAATTCTTAAAGCTCGACTCGCCCTGAGCATCTAATACAGGGTTGATGTTAAATAAACGGAAGTCGTCGAGTTCTAACTGATAGTTTCGCCCTTGTAGACTCAAAACCTGTTCTTTGAATACCGCCAAGTCTAAAGCCACAGCATCTTGTACATTGCCGCGTAGCGGCCACGTTTTAAACTGTAGCTCAGAGCCGCCGTCTTGGAAGCTAGCCTGATAAATCGCCAAGCCCTTGTGGATTAACGGGTGGTTAACCGAAATGGTTTTTTCCAAAGGCGAATCTAAGTCTGGATCATGAATAATAAGGTCGCTCTCAAAAGATTTTGGCTGCCCAGTAATATAGTGTTCTATACGAAAGTCTTTTAATTCGACTTCAAAAGGCAGCTTTTGCACTAAATATCCCTCGCCTTGATTTAAAAAAACCAAGTCAGCGCTACTGCCCTCAGGTAAATTCACATTACCTCGAAAAGACCAGTTGTCCTCATCTAACCAACTATTATCAGGCACTTCAGAGGCAGGGATATTACGTGTCTCAATTTTGATCTGCCCCAGCCATTCTTTAATGGCAAACTGAAAACTACTATCCATAGCTCCGCCCAGGCAAATGACCACAATAGACAAGTGAGTCAGAATATAGCCAAGGCGATTAAACATGCCTTTTTTAGCAGCTATTAAAATGGCCTCGCCCTGTGGCTTTGCACGCACTTGATAACCTGCACTGACCAATAATGTTGCCGCAGCATCTCTTTGGCGCTCTGCGCCTCCACTAAAAGCTAGGCTGACTGAGTAACGCATACCCGCAAGAGAGCGGTGTTGCACCGAATCTTTCCAAGAACTGATTTCGCGCAACATGCCAGGAGCATTGCGATAAACACAAACAAGAGTCGATACAACCAAGAAAGCATTAATCGCCAAAAACCAGCTCGTGGCATAAATATTATACAAGCCTAAATCTTTAAACACTTCAAACCAGAAAGGCCCAAAGCGCAATAAGTAGTCTTCAAAGGGCTGGTTTTGCTTCAGCATGGTGCCAATAGCTGAGGATATAGCCACCGCGCACAACAGCATAATCGCTAGGTTCATAGAACCTAGAAACTCTAAAATAACCAGACTGAGACGAGGTGTTTTTTTACTCATTAAATTTACTTCAACCGCGAAATCATATTCTAACACAGCCACAAAAAAGGGAGCCGAGGCTCCCCCTTATATACAAAGCCCTCAGGCTTACTAGTACAGACCCTGAATATACTGGGCAACAGCCTTAATTTCTTTTTCTGTCATCAGCTTAACCGCATTGCGCATAATCGCATTGCCATCAGTTGTACGCTCGCCTTTCTTAAAGGCAAGCAATTGAGCTTCGGTGTAGGCTGCGTGCTGACCCGCCAGCTGAGGAAAACCCGCAGGGCCATTACCGTTACCCGATGCGCCGTGACAAGCAATACACGCAGGGACCTTCGTTAAAGTAACGCCACCACGATATACGTTTTTACCAAGCATAGCTTGATCATCCGCTGTAACACCGGTTTTCACGGCCTGGCTTGCGTAGAAAGCACCAATATTGGCCATATCTTCATCGGATAAGCCTAGCGCCATTGGAGCCATCATGCTGCTAGCACGTCGGCCTTCTTTAAACGCTTTAAGCTGGTCAACAATGTATTCTTCATTTTGTCCAGCCAACTTGGGAAAGGTTGGAGCCGCACTATTACCATCTGCACCATGGCAAGCAGCACAAGAAGCAGCACTTGCCTTACCTTTAGCCGCATCACCTGCTGCCTGAGCAAAGAAAGAGGCTGTAAGCAATAATACGCTACTCAATAAAAATTTTTTCATTATAGGTCCACAATTTGTCAAACATGCTGGGTCTAAGGCCCATTGGGGGCGGTATTATAGCTGCTGTGCCAGCTATCAGCAATGCGGGCGACGCGCCATACGGTAAAATAGGCGGCAGGGGTAGACTGTAGACAGGGATTTAAAGCGGGTTTTTAGGTATCATCGCGACCATGAATACTATCTATAGACAGTGCGAATATACGACTAGCGCACAAAAACTTTCCCAGCTCCCAGAAGACAAGGGCATAGAAGTGGCTTTCGCAGGGCGCTCCAACGCGGGCAAATCCAGCGCCTTAAACGCGATCACCGACCACACCGGCCTCGCCAAGGTTAGCAAAACCCCTGGTCGCACACAGATGATCAACTTTTTTCAAATTGCCGAAGCTAAGAGCTTTGTCGATTTACCCGGTTATGGCTACGCCAAGGTGCCAATTGCGGTTAAAAAGCACTGGGTGAAGACCTTAGAAGCCTACCTTGCTGAGCGCGAGTGCCTGCGCGGCTTAGTCTTGGTAATGGATGTTCGCCACCCCATGCGCGACCAGGACATTCAAATGGTTGACTGGTGTCATGAGGCAAATGTGAATTTACATATATTACTCACCAAGGCAGACAAGATGAAAAAAGGGCCCGCGATGGCTCAGCTGCACCAAGTACAAGCCCAACTAGAAGAAATGGGCGTCGACGCTTCTTTGCAGCTTTTCTCTGCTTTAAAAAAGTCAGGTGTTGATGATATTCATGGTGTTCTGGATGAATGGCTGGAATTTAACGATTGAGGGTAGGATTTAATGTAAAGTTAGCTAATAAGTACATGCGCGGAGCGCGCCATATAGGCACTATACATACAGGCACTTAGCCCGGTGCCGTTCACTCCCTTCCCTGGAGTGGACACCCTTTAGTCTAGCTCCCCAATGCTAGACATTTCGCCCGAAGTCTTGCCCAAGACTTCGGGTTTTTTATTTTCTAGTCGTCGCTATTTAATCAAAAATACGTATATCATCAGGAATCGCCGGCTTATCTTCATCCTTGGCAGTAGGCTCAGAATGATTTTCAGTTTCTTCGCTGGTGTAACTTTCCATTTGCTCTTGAATTGCTGCTAAAAACTCTTTTTCATCATCATTTTCAGCTTCAATCAGACTGTCTTCTTCGATTTCTTCCAACTCGTCTAAGTCAAAACCCTCATCAAGTAATGCCGTCAAATTGGTGTTGTCTTCATCTGCGTCAAACTGGCTTAACACCTGAGTACTGTCATCGAATATTGTAGCTTCTTCTTCATGGCTAAACTCAGATTCAGCGCACAGTTTGTCAAAGCTGCACTGTTCGGCTTCACTCAATTCACTACGCCGCTGCTCCAATTCATGCTGCAACTGAATAAACTCCGCTTTTTGCCCTTTGGCGACTAACCATTCCAACTTCAGTAGTAAGGTTTCGGGGAACAAGGGGTTCACTTTCAATAAATTATTGATGCTCATCTCTGCCATATCTAAATGGCTATATGACAAGTACACCCTCACCTCATATAGCTTGTCCGCATCTGGCATGGGATGGTCACTAGCTTTGGGGAGACTCACCTCGGCACACTCTTGTGGCGACAACACCTGCGCGGGGAATTTCACATTTTCGAGGGCCGCCAACTGCTCAGGCTCAACAAACATTTTTTGTAACTGCGTATATAGGGCATCAGCTTCTTGCCGCTTATTGGTTTTAACTTGTAACTCTAGGCGTGCCAACCAATTATCAAACCGGCTAGAGTCTGCGGCCAGCAATTTATTCAGTAAGACTTCCGCTGCGATGAAATCTTGTGCATTAATTAATTGTTTCACGGTATTCAGATTTTCGGCGTAGGTCTCAAACTCGACCGTAGCAGGGGTTTGCTCAAAGGCATTCTCCCCCGTTTTCATCTTTTCTTCTAAAGCACCCACATCGTAGGCTTGCGAATAATCATAGTTAGACTTAGAAATATCATACTTACTATAGTCTTGCTCCCCAACTACCACAGGCTCTGCAGCTTCTTTTTTCGGCTTGCTTGGCAGCAGATTTTTTATACGTGGAGTGCGCGGCTTTTCTTCCACTTGTCTTTTGACTTGTTCAACTTCTTGTACTGGCGTCACTACCTCATTCAAAGGAGTGGTTTTCGCTTTAAAATCCATTCCCTGTGCAAGCTTACGGATGTATCCATACATTGCCGCACAAATTACTAGCAATAGTACGACCATCAATAATAGAAACCACTGCAGGCGCTGGCTGGCACCATTATTTAACTGTTGTAGTCGGGCTTGATCAAGCTGCTTTTGAAGCTGTTTATTATTCACTTGCAGCTCGGCCATATCTAATTGCAAGGTACTGATTTGCTGGTTCAAGCGAATGACCTGCTCGTACAAAAGCGGTAAGCGATTGTTGGTTTGAATCACCTCATACACAAGATTTTTTTCATCGCTGCCGACGTACTCTTCTATTGCGCGCAAATTCGCCTTGAGACGTGGATTCAAGCTGCGACGCGGCTCTAGAGGCAAGGGGCTGTCTACTGGCAAGAACTCTGTCGTGTTCAGTGTTTCAGGAAAAGGCAGATCTGCAAGCACAGGACTTGCCTCAATGATCGGCTCTATAACTTCCGCTTCAATAGACTCTTCTGCTGATAGCGTTTGCTCTGGCGCTTCCTCAACAGGTGCATCAGCTAGCTCCAGGGTCTTCTCAATATAATTAGCATTGGGAATACGCAGCTCTAGCCTCGGACGCAAAGACTGCTTATCAACAGATAACACCTCAGGGTTTTCTGCGATCAAGGTTTGCATAAATGCTTCTGTATCAGTTCCCTTTGGCTTAAAGGCCTGAGCAATCAAAAACAAGCTATCCCCGTAGCGCACCCTATAACGGTGATGGCTAGTATTCTCTTCTGGGTTCAGTAATTCACGCTTTGAGTGGGTATAGGCCGCCGCCACATCATTCGGTTTAGGTATGCGGATAAGCTCACCAATGCTCAACTCTGCCATGCCCTTAGGATATTGATCCGAATTTTCATCGTTAATCGCATGAATATAGCGGTGCAAGGGCAGTTCAACATCCCCCCTGAAACGCTGTGCTAATAAAGAAATAATATCGCCACGCTCAACCTTGTATAAATACACAGGGTCTTGGCTAGGGTAGCCACTGTACTTAGGTTCAAGCACGGCTTGTATTACTGGCGGGCTAATGGGATGGAGTGACTCTTCTACCGGTGTTGCTGTTGGTACTGGTTCAGGCCATTCTTCTAAAAGCTCGACGCGCTCAATTTCTTCATCCACTGTTGCTAAGACTGAAGCCTCACCACTAAAGGGTTGCACCGTGACACTCTTTGCATCGCCACCCTGCTGCACGACAAGCTGAATCGCAGCGGGCTCTACTTGCTCTGGCTCTATTCGTATAGGGGCCAGATTGGTCACCCCATTAACGTCGATCAGTGCCGTATATTCTTTTTGAATACTGCCCTTAGGCCATTCGACACGAACCAAAAGTGCAACGACAAGGTCTCGCACGATCTTTTTTGAACGCCCCGAAATGACTAGCTGGCCCTCTGTGCCATCCTCGGCTGTTAAGGTTATTTCCCCCAGGCTCCAGGGGTAGGCTAAGCCCTGCTGGTGATAGGTATCCGCATCGGCAAGACTCACTAAAATATCTTCTGCTTGCCAGTGCTCAGAGGATGACTTATCTAGAGGTATAGAGAAACTGAGGGGTTGGTTTAGAAAGGATTGAATATCAACACTGCCGAGGGATAAGGCATGGGCTGCCGGCATATATGCACAGGCACACAAAATGATACAGGAAAAAAAACTACTATTCCTTTTCATTACTTTAACTCCATCCCCCATACGTCCCACGCTTTTCTTGTAAAGCAATTGTAAACAAACCAAGCCTCCCCGCCCAGCAAAAACTATTTACCCCAATATCTACTCATAGCCACTAGATGCAATATGCATTAATTATGCCAGAAGGGCCCAAAGAGATACAGGGTTAAGTTAATTCGCGCCTAATGTGCCTCATCCCAATTCTCACCCACGCCCACATCCACCACTAGCGGCACCTTCAACTCAGCCGCCTGCTCCATTTGCATTCGAATATGTGTTGAAGCAGCTTTTAATTGATCGCGCGGCACTTCGAACACCAGTTCATCGTGTACCTGCATGATCATACATACTTCAGGAAAGTCTTTTGCCAAACTGGCATCCAGGTCGATCATGGCGCGCTTAATAATATCCGCAGCCGTGCCCTGCATGGGCGCATTGATCGCTGTGCGCTCGGCGTGCTGACGGCGCATGCCGTTTTTGGAGCTTATATCGGGTAGATACAGGCGGCGGCCAAACTCTGTTTCCACATAGCCCTGCTCTTTGGCCCGCTCACGGGTATTCTCCATATACTCCTGCACACCAGGATAGCGCTGAAAATAGATGTCTACATAGCTTTGGGCTTCTTTGCGACTGATGCCCAGCTGCTTGGCGAGGCCAAAGGCCGACATCCCGTAGATCAAGCCGAAGTTCACTGCCTTGGCGCGGCGGCGCTGCTCCTTTTCCACCTCATCCACCGGCACGCCGAACACTTCTGCAGCAGTGGCTTGGTGCACGTCTACACCATCGGTGAACGCTTTGAGCAGGGACTCATCGCCAGATAGGTGTGCCATAATGCGCAGCTCAATTTGCGAATAATCTGCCGCGACCATAATATTGCCCTCTTCAGGGACAAAGGCCTGACGAATGCGTCTACCTTCTGCATTGCGCACGGGAATGTTTTGTAAGTTTGGATCAGTCGAAGACAAACGCCCCGTGGCCGCCACCGCTTGCTGATAGGAGGTATGTACACGGCCGGTTTTATTATCCATCAACAAGGGCAATTTATCGGTGTAGGTAGACTTCAGCTTGCTCAAGCCACGGTACTTCAAGATCAAACCCGGTAGCTCGTGTCCCTCGTCAGCCAGCTCTTGTAGCACGTCTTCTGCGGTAGAGGGCTGACCCTTGGGGGTTTTGCGAATCACTGGAATGTCCTGCTCTTCAAACAAGATTACCTGTAGCTGCTTTGGCGAACCTAGATTAAAGGCCTTGCCTGCCACCGTATGGGCCGCTTCTTCCACTTGGCGCATACCGTCTTCCAGCTCGTGGCTTTGCTGAGCCAGCATAGCCGCGTCGACCTTCACGCCGTTGCGCTCAATCTTGGCCAGCACGTTTAGCAATGGCACTTCGTAATCTTGATAGATACACTTCAAGCTATCAGTACCTTGCAGCTGCCCCCATAGGGCCCGGTGCAAGCGCAGAGTGATATCTGCATCTTCCGCCGCATAGGGCGCGGCCTGCTCTAGGTCTAGCTCGTTAAATTTTTTCTGCTTGGCGCCCTTGCCGGCGATATCTTCAAAATGGATCGTTTCCACATCGAGATAATGTTTCGCTAGGGCATCCATATTGTGGCGGCTCGCTACCGAGTTCAGGCAGTAAGAAGCCAGCATGGTGTCATGGGCAATGCCTTGCAGATCAATATCATAGTTAGCCAGCACGTGCTTGTCGTACTTCAGATTTTGACCCGCTTTCAGCTTATCCACATTCTCTAGCAGGGGCTTCATTTGTGCTAATACTGCGTCGCGATCCAGCTGTTCTGGTGCACCCAGATAATCATGGGCTAAGGGTACATAGGCCGCTTTATTATTTTCTACGGCAAACGACACACCCACAATCTCAGCTTGCATATAATTCAGACTGGTCGTTTCCGTATCAAAGGCAAAGAGCTCATACTGCTGTAGGCGATCTAGCCACCAATCTAAGCGATCCTGTGTCAGGACTGTCTCGTACATGGGGTCTAGGCGTTCGGTGGCAACAAAGGTCTCAGCACCCCCGGCATCACCCGATGCGGATAGGCTAGAATCGGTTGTATTTGAAGCGGGGGCAGAGGTTGCCGCGTTGCTATCAAGATCCTTAACCCAAGTCTTAAATTCACACTCTTGGTATATCGCCAGCAGCGCATCCTTGTCCACGGGGTTGTGCTGTATCTCCGCTAGCTTCTGATCTAGCTCCAAATCACACTTAATCGTTGCCAGATCATATGACAAGGGCAGGTGATCCACAGCATTTCGTAGGTGCTCACCAATCTTACCCTTCATATTCGGTGCTTCGGCGATCACACCCTGCATGCTGCCGTAGGCCAACAACCACTTCACCGCAGTCTTCGGCCCACATTTGTCCACGCCTGGAATGTTGTCCACCTTATCACCGCAGAGGGCGAGGTAATCGATGATCAATTCGGGCGGAATGCCAAATTTTTCCTTTACACCTTCAATATCCATATAAGTATTGGTCATGGTATTCATTAAAGTTACATGTTTAGTAACTAGCTGGGCCATATCCTTATCGCCCGTAGAAATGATTGTCTCCTGACCCGTCGCCGTGGCTTCCACCGCATAAGTGCCAATCACGTCATCCGCCTCTACGCCATCAACCATGACAAAGGGGAAGCCCATGGCCTTGATAATGTTGTGAATGGGCTCTATTTGAACGCGCAGATCATCAGGCATCGGTGGGCGATTGGCTTTGTACTCCGAATACATGTCGTTGCGGAAGGTCTTGCCCTTGGCGTCAAAGATCACCACAATCTTGCTCGCGGGGTATTGGCGCTGCAGACTGCGCATCATATTAATAACGCCCTTAATCGCCCCCGTGGGATTGCCCTTGGAGTTGGTTAAGGGCGGCAGTGCATGAAAAGCACGGAATAAATAAGAAGATCCGTCGACAAGAATGGTAGGGGCTGGAGAAGTGCTCACTGTAGCCTATCCGCATTAATAATAAGAGGCGCATATAGTACCAGTCACGGGGCAGCTTTGCCTGCCCTGCTAGGCATCAATTTAAGTTTTGCTGTAATACGGCAACCCGTTTGGATACCCGTGCTCTACATGCCTTGTTTCACATACAGTGAATTGTTAAAAATTGTGAACCAAGCCTCAAAAAGAGCAGCCAGCCTTATTCTTTCCGCTTGTGGTGGAGGGGGCAACTCTTCTTCCCCATCAACATCAGAGCCTGTAATTGAAAAACAAGCCCCCTTCTTATTCACAGCTAACAATGGCAGCAATGGTTTTCAGCTCTGGAAAAACCCAAGCCCTTTTTGCTATCGCGTTCGGGGTTTTCCAACTGATGGAATTCACTAAACACTGCCTCGCGCTCAGCTTCTGGTATACCGAGACCACTATCATCAACAGTAATTAAAATATGTTCTGCCGTCGCGGATGCGGATAGGCTGGCATGACCTTTTTCTGTGTAGCGCAAGGCATTACTTAAAAAATTATTTAATACCCGCTCTAACAATAGTGGATCCGCATAAGCCGTTATAGCTGGGCAATCAATATTCAGTTGTAATTGCTTAGCTATCGCTTGTTCTGATAATTCATTGCGTAGTTTCTGGCATAGCGGCTGTAGTGAACGGCAGCAATAAAACAAGCAAAAATAAAACCTTCATCTGAGAATGATAACACGCTTACAAGATGGTTTTGCGCTACACTACTCCCACATTTAATTAGCCCAATGCAACACTATGTCGGTTTATACATCCATTTCAGAGTTTGAGTTAGAACAGTTCCTTCTCCAGTATGACGTTGGTAATCTTGAGTCCTATAGCGGTATTAGCGCCGGCATCGAGAACACCAATTACTTTGTAGACACCTTAAATAACGGTATTCAACAACGTTTTGTTCTGACTATCTTTGAGACCTATTCCGCTCAAGAAATGCCCTTCTTTCTTGGTTTAATGAAACACATTGCAGATGCGGATGTACCTAGTGCACACCCTATTGCCAGCTTAAGTGGAGAATTACTGCTGGAGTTAAAAGGTAAACCCGCCGCCTTGGTGGAGCGTTTAAATGGCGGTGATATTAAACACCCTAATACTATTCAACTTGAAGAAATTGGCCGTGCCATGGCTCAGATGCACTTAGCCGGGCAAGACTATACTGGACAACGTGCAAACTGCCGAGGTATTGACTGGTGGGAAGGCGCACTGCAGCGTTTACAAGATAAATTGCCCGATGATGAAGCACAGTTAATCCAAGCAGAAATAGGCTATCAAAAAGCGATTGATCGCAGCCAGTTACCCGCAGGCGTGATTCACGCGGATCTATTCCATGACAACGCGTTATTTGATGGCGATCAACTCGCTGGCATTATCGACTTCTATTTCGCTTGTAATGACGTATTTCTCTACGACATCGCTGTCACTTTGAACGACTGGTGTAGCGACGACAATGGCAGCTTAAACATACGCAAGGCTCAAGCCTATTTAGCTGCCTACCAAAAAGTTCGCAAACTGACAGCTAGCGAGCAATCCGCATTCTGTGCAATGCTACGCGCTGGCGCACTTCGCTTTTGGCTGTCACGCCTAGTCGACTGGCACTTTCCTCGAGAAGGGGAAATGACCCACAGCAAAGACCCTAATCAATTTAAACAGATCTTGCAGCAGCGTATTGCCGACGAAGCCGAGCTTGAGAGGCTAGTTGCTTAATTTTTATTCCATTTTGCGATACATTGCAGATAGATATGCTTACTTAATACGGAGAACGACATGAAGAAGATTATTGCAGGGCTTATATTAACCGCATTGGCACTACCTATGAGTGTGAATGCTAATGAATTGATTTTTGGGGTTAAAGCGGGTGTTCATAAAGTAGATTCTTCTGCTTTTGATCCAGCGCCACTTGTTAGCGCCCAAGTTAGTTATGAATTTCTAGACCTTGCTGTCGCAGATATCGCTGTAGAACTAGAAGTAGGAAAAAGCATATCTGACGGAGAAATTGACGGTGGCGGTATAAAAGAGGACTTTAGTGTAACAACTGCGGGACTTTATCTGTCTGCTCGTACAGCAGGCCCTATCTATGCTATTGGCCGAATAGGGGTGGCGAGAACAGAACTAGACTTTGACGCTGGCGATAATAATGACACTGGCATTGCCGTCGGCGCTGGTTTAGGTTTCAGCCTAGGTGTGCGCACAGAAATCGAACTTACAAGTTATGACGTTGACGACGAACAAGCTTTTTATCTGAGTCTAGGCGCTGCATTCTAAGCAATGCGGATAGCTGTTAAAAAGGGCTCCGTTAGGAGCCTTTTTTATATCTACATCGGCTGCAAATTAGCATAAGCCAATACTAGCCACTTCATGCCTTCGCTAGAGAAGTTCACCTGCACACGCGCATGACTGCCCTGCCCCTCGCAAGCCGTCACAACACCGTCACCAAAAACCCCATGCATTACGGGCTGGCCAATATAAAGGTTGTCGTAGTTAGCACTTTCCGTAAAGCTGTTGCTGTCATAGCTATCATCGCCGAATAGGCCGCTGCTTACCGCGCTCGCTTGAGGCTTGGGGCGCACTTCGCGAATATATTCATCGGGAATTTCCCCCATAAAGCGTGAAGGCAGGCAAAAATTTTCCTTACCGTATAAGCGTCGGCTCTCCGCATGAGAGATCACCAACTGCTGTCGCGCACGGGTAATGCCCACATAGGCGAGGCGGCGCTCTTCTTCCAGCCGCCCCTCCTCTTGCATGGACATTTGGTGGGGGAATAAGCCCTCTTCCAAACCCACCATAAAGACCAATGGAAACTCCAAGCCCTTGGCCGTGTGCAAAGTCATCAACTGTACACAGTCTTCCCAAGTTTCGCCCTGACGCTCACCGGACTCCAATACCGCATGGGAGAGAAAAGCATCTAGCTCTGGCATATCCGCATACTCTTCTTTTTCATCCATACGGAAGCCACGAGCCGCAGAAACCAATTCCTGTAGGTTTTCCTGTTTGGCTTCTCCGCGCTCAGACTTGTCTTTGCCATAGTGATCAATCAAGCCGGACTGGTGGACAACATGTTCTACCTTTTCATATAGCTCAATATTATCTGTCGCTGCGTGCAGCTCACCGATTAAATCAATAAACACCTGCACGGATTTCGACGCCCTAGCAGTCAACGCATTTTGTGCAATCATATCCTGAGCCGCCTGCCATAATGAGCAGGCGCGACTGCGCCCGTATTCACGCACAAGCTCTACCGTACGCTCACCAATGCCCCGCGTAGGGGTATTAATCACGCGTTCAAAAGAGGGGTCGTCGTGACGATTAGAACACAGGCGCATATAGGCCAAGGCATCTTTAATTTCTGCACGCTCGAAGAAACGTAAGCCACCATATACACGATAGGGCATGCTGCGCTGAATCATCTCTTCTTCCATCACCCGCGACTGGGCGTTGGAGCGATATAAAATAGCGCACTCATCACGGCGTCCGCCTACATCCACCCACTGCTTGATGCGATCGCCGATGTAACGTGCCTCATCGATTTCATTATAGGCAGCGTACACATCAATTAATTCGCCTTCACCAGAGTCAGTCCACAACTCCTTGCCTAAACGTCCATCGTTATGGGTAATCAAGGCATTTGCTGCATTCAGAATATTGCTAGTGGAACGATAATTTTGCTCCAACTTAATGGTCTGAGTACCGGCAAAGTGTTTAGAGAGTTGCTGTAGGTTTTCGACCTTAGCCCCGCGCCAACCATAAATAGATTGATCGTCATCACCAACAGCAAATAACTTACCTGTACTACCTGCCATTAAACGCAGAAAGGCGTATTGAATCGTGTTTGTATCTTGAAACTCATCGACCAAGATATGCCTGAAACGCTGCTGATAGTGCGCACGTAGCTCATCGTTATCACGAATCAGTTCCAAACTGCGCAATAATAACTCGGCAAAATCAATCACCCCTAAGCGTTGGCAATGCTCTTCGTATAAACTATATATCTGCACCAGCTGACGCTGAATAGGGTCGCCATTATCGGCAATATGTTGAGGGCGTTTGCCTTCGTCCTTACGCCCATTAATATAGTACTGTGCCTGTTTGGCTGGCCATTTACTATCATCTAAGTCCAGCGCCTTCACCACCCGCTTCACTAGGCGAAGCTGGTCTTGGGAATCCAAAATCTGAAAGCCCTGGGGCAACTTAGCTTCTTCGTAGTGTTGGCGCAGTAATCGATGTGCCGTGCTATGAAAAGTACCTACCCACATTCCCCCTGCTGGCATACCCAATAGTGATTCACAGCGCTGGCGCATTTCAGCCGCGGCCTTATTGGTAAAGGTCAGCGCTAATACACCATAGGGCGAAATGTTTTCAACTTGAATCAACCAGGCTATACGATGCACAAGCACACGAGTTTTGCCCGAGCCTGCCCCCGCTAACACCAGCATATTGGTCGGCGGTGCACACACCGCTTGGCGCTGAGCATCGTTTAGGTCGTTTAATAATTCAGAGACATCCATAGACGCCAGATTCTATCATTTAATGACGTTGTGTGAGTATTAGTATAAATACTCCAGCTCCCTGGGCTAGGATGTAGCCACTACACAAGAGGTTATACTATGAACAAGCTACTTCTCACTGCCTGCGCTCTTCTCATAAGCAGCAATGTATTCGCCTTTGGAGGTGTTGATGACAAGCACCGTAAAACCAAACCTGGGGATATTTACTTTGGGCTCAGTGGCTCCGTCCTCGACATCAGCGGCTTTAAAGACGACGGCCGAGTCCTTGGTGCAATGGTAGGTGTCAACTTGGTCAACAAAGACTACGGCACGGTTGCGGTGGATACTTTTTTTGGCCGCACCATTGATGCCGCAACCGACCAAGAAAATGTAGATTCCGATGTGAATATTGCTGGCATCTTTGCCGCCTACCGCACGCCCACAAAAATATTTGGCAAGGCGAAGGCAGGTGTGGTTTTTACCGAACTAAGCCGTGCAGGCTCTAACTTAGATGACGATAACTATGAGTTCGCCTGGGGGGTAGGTTTAGGCGCAGAAATATTTTATGGCGTCGACCTAGAGCTAGAATTCACCCAGATCAGCGATGAAGTTGACGCCATTGGCATCAACTTTATTTTAAACGACTAAACTACGTTCGACTACTCCACAGCAAGCCAAGGATGGCGGCACCTCCCAAGCCCCAAGGCAAGTAGTCTATTGGCAACATATCCGCACTGCCTGTCTTAGCCAGCATATAAGCCAAACCCGCGAGTGCCAGTGCCGCAGCGAAAGATAAGCGCGAACTGCGTTTTTGTTGTTGCTGTAATTGTTGCCGAAACTCTTGCATCTCCCCAGACTGAAGCTCTACCTTGAGCTTACCTTCAGAAACCTGTGTTACTAGACGCTTCAAAACAGCGGGGATCTCGGGCACATCACCCAACCACTCCGGTGCAGTAGCACGAATATTATTCATGATATCTGCCGGCCCAACCTGTTCCTTCATCCATTTTTCTAAAAAGGGTTGCGCCGTCTGCCACAGGTCCAACTGCGGATAGAGCTGGCGACCTAAACCTTCAATATTCAATAAAGTTTTTTGCAATAACACCAACTGCGGTTGTACTTCATAGCCGTAGCGCTGTGAAATTTTAAACAATCGCAATAGCAATGTACCAAAAGATATTTCAGCTAGAGGGCGTTCAAAAATAGGTTCGCAAGCAGAGCGCACAGCAGCTTCAAATTCATCAATGCGAGTCCCTGCGTCTAGCCACCCTGATTCAATATGCAACTGTGCAACACGGTAGTAGTCTCGGCGGAAAAAGGCTAATAGATTTTCTGCTAAGTAGCGCTTATCTGCGGGAGACAGGCTGCCGATAATACCAAAATCTACGCACATATACTGAGGGCTATTCGGACGCCCTGGACGCACAAAAATATTGCCAGGATGCATATCCGCATGAAAGAAATTATCGCGAAACACCTGTGAAAAAAAGATCTCTACGCCGCGCTCCGCCAGTAAGCGCATATTCACGCCCTCTGTATTTAAAGTCTCTACATCCGTTACGGGAATGCCATAGATGCGCTCCATAACAATGGCTTTTTCAGTTGCATAGGGCCAGTGAATTTCAGGAATATATAAGACTTCAGAATCTTCGAAATTGCGCCGCAATTGGCTGCCGTTGCCCGCCTCTCGCACCAAGTCCAACTCATCAATAATGGTCTTTTCATACTCTTTTACCACATCAACAACATGCAAACGTCGCGCCTCGGAAGAATAGCGTTCGGCTGCATTGGCCATCATTTGCATCACCGCAACATCGGTGCGGATGCGCGCTTCCACATCGGGGCGCAACACTTTAACGATGACATCTTGGCCTTCTTTTAACTTAGCCACATGCACTTGGGCAATAGACGCTGAAGCAAGCGGTACATCATCAAACTCAGCAAAGACTTCATGTGCTGGAGCACCGTAAGCTTCCAGTAAAATGTCGTGCACATGCTGCACAGAAAAAGGCGGAACGCGATCTTGTAACTTGGCCAGCTCATTCGCCACATCATCACTGAGTAAATCTCTGCGCGTTGAAAGCATCTGACCAAATTTCACGAAGATCGGCCCTAATTCTACCAGTGCCTCGCGAATGCGTTGAGCCTCTGAGCCCTGATTGCGCTGGGGGTGTAAAAATACCCAGGGCGTTAGCCACAACAGCAAGCTGATACCGCGGGCTTGTGGCACAGGCTTCAATAAGCGGTCAAGCCCGTGACGTACCAGTACGCGATGTATTTGTAAGATGCGGTAAATTTTTTTCATGTTAAGTATTTTGCAGTAGGCGCTGAATGCGCGCATCTAAGCGATCTATATCCATGCGTATGTTATCAACGTCATCAGCAAAATTGCTGACCTCTATTGCCGTGGGGCTATGCTGGACTTCTTCTTGTATATAATCACGCACGGCCATATCAACCGAATCCTGACTGCGATTGAACCAGCGGCCAAAGCCTGCTGCTATCAAACCGACTTGGCGAGCAGCAATATCCCCTACACGTTGAGACAGCATCTCTTCCCAGTCCAACTCAAGGGCAGCGATTAAAGACTGGAACTGCTGGGCTATCTGCATATCACCCTCTAGCTGCACATCCGCATTCCCCATCATACTTTTACCTTGTCGCTGCTCTATTCCCATACGCAAAAGAGCCAATGGAGGAGCGCTTAAAGAGACATCGGAGTCGCCGCCAAAATCATCAAAAAATACTATATTGCCATTGCTTACCAGCGCATAGACTTTGATCCCCAAACCGCTAATATGCAGCTGCATGACTTTGCCGTGCAAACGTTTTAGCTTAGGCGCAAGATCAGGATCTGCATGTAAGACACGATTGGCAGCAGCTTCCAGTGCGCCTAGTAGTACGCGAGGGGCATGCATCGATTAAAACTCTCGCTGATTACTGGATTCAGCTTCAGAGTCAGTCACCGTGTTTACAACTTGCCCGTCTTCGAGCAACACAACCACGCTGCTCGCAACAAGATCATGTAAGGCTCGCTGCTGTTTATTAGTGAACATGCTCCACGCCAAAATAATCGGCGCTAGGGGCCCTGCAATAATAGACACTCCGTATAGCACGGTAAAGCGAAGACTCACTTGATTGACGTTGAGGCCAACCCCCGTATTGATATTTAAGACACGCATTTTCAACATGCGCTGAGCGGGCGTACCTTGATATCGCAGCCAGAAAAATACGCTATACAGTGCAAAACAGCTGATATGCACTATCAACATAATACCCGGCAAAGCAACAGCTTCTCCCTTGCCTGCATTTTCTATATACAACTCTGCCCACTGTTGCATCTCTTCGCCCCAAAACGCCTGCAGCAGAAACACAGAAATGAACGTTGCCAATATATTATCAATAATATAGGCCAAAAGGCGACGTGCAAAACCAGCAAACTGGATGTTGTCAGGTACCGTACTCATACTTTATCTACAATTTAAATCCACGGTGTATCGCCACTACGCCATTGGTCAAATTAATATAATCTGCCTGATCAAAGCCAGCATTCAAAACCATATTTTTCAACGTGTCTTGGTCAGGGTGCATACGAATAGATTCAACTAAATATTGATAACTCTCTGCATCTCCTGTTACAGCCTTACCCACTTTAGGAATCACATTGAAAGAATACTCATCGTAAATCTTGCGTATCACGGGGTTAGTGGGGCGTGAAAATTCCAACACTAACAAACGCCCGCCCGGCTTCAGTATTCGGTGAATTGAACGCAGAGCGGCATCCTTATCCGTTACATTGCGCAAGCCAAAGGCAATGGTCACTAAATTAAAATGGTTGTCAGGAAAAGGCAGGCACTCAGCGTTAGCTTGCACGAACTCCATATTGTTCGATACACCTGCATCAATCATGCGACTGCGGCCTTCGGCTAACATTGAGGCGTTGATATCAGACAGCACCACCTGCCCCTTAGCACCGACTTTTTTACTGAACTGTTTAGCCAAGTCACCCGTGCCGCCGGCCAAATCCAAAACGCGATGCCCGGGGCGAACGCCTGATGTTTCAATCGTATATTTCTTCCATAATCGATGCACACCCATCGACATAAAGTCATTCATTACATCGTATTTACTAGCAACCGAATGGAATACCTCAGCAACTTTATCTGCCTTATCTGAGCTATCGACTTCTTGAAAACCAAAGTGGGTTTTATCGTTCATAATGACTTTACATCAACGTTTTAGGAGGCCGAAAGAGTAGCATTTTTTGGGGCTGAACCCCAGAGGCAGATGTGACTATCAACCTTTTTGTCGACTGACCTTAATAACACCATCGGTGCGGCGCAAGCGGCGTAACGCCTCAGCCAACATAGTGCGCCCAGAAACCGCAATATCGAATACCAGCATGGTCGACACACCATTGCGTTCATCAAACTCGATGTGTTCAATATCACAGCCCGTATCGGTGATTTCTGTGGCTATTCTTGCTAGCACTCCACGTCGATTAGTAGTGTCTACACGCACGGAAACAGGAAACAAGGTACTAATATCTTCGTCCCAGTCCACTTCCAATATAGCGCCTGGGCGCTTGCTCGCATCGGGTAAGTTATTGCATTTTTTACGATGCACAACCAAACCCTTACCTGCAGTAATAACAGCGACAATATGATCCCCTGGAATAGGGTGGCAACACTTGGCATAGGAAACCACCAAACCTTCCGTGCCTTTAATATCAAGCTGGGCGATGGAGGACATGCCCGTACCCTCAATCATATCCTCATTAAAGCCGCCTGTACTGTGGTCGCTGGGAGCAATTCGTCTAGCAACCAAACTCGGCACCCGGTTACCAAAACCAATTTCACGCATCAGCTGATCGACAGAGGTGTAATCATATTCATCAACAATGATTTCCCAGGTTTTCTCTGGCACATCACCCACTTCCATGTCGTAAACGCGTAAAGCTTGGCTCAACAAACGTTTGCCGAGCTTAAGGCTGTCGCCCTCTTTAAGTTGTTTCAGATAGTGGCGAATACCGGTACGTGCTTTTGCTGTAACGACAAAATTCAACCAAGCGGGGTTGGGCCTGGCACTCTTTGCCGTCAATATCTCTACCGTTTGCCCGCTTTCAAGCTTGGTCGACAAAGGCACCATGCGACGGTTCACTTTGGCTCCCGTGCAGGTGTCACCCACATCCGTATGCAATGCATAGGCAAAGTCAACAGGGGTGGAGCCAAGAGAAAGCTCTAAGATGCGGCCTTTAGGCGTAAAAACGTAGACATCGTCTGGAAAAAGATCTAGTTTCACATTCTCCAAGAAATCGACAGAATCGCCTGCACTGTTCTGAATTTGCAACAAATCCTGCAGCCAGCGCTGAGCGCGATTCTGCGCATTAACCTGCGGGGCCTCATCCGACTTGTAAACCCAGTGCGCAGCAACGCCCTGCTCAGCAAAAAAGTCCATCTCATCCGTGCGTATTTGAACCTCAATCGGAATACCACTGGGGCCAAACAAAATCGTATGCAAAGCTTGATAGCCATTACTCTTAGGGATTGCAATATAGTCTTTAAAGCGATCGGGTAAGGGCTTATAGATGCGGTGCACTACACCCAGCATACGGTAACAATCATCGATACTGTCGACTGTGACACGCAGGGCAAATAAATCCATAATATCGGTAACCCGCAGGCGCTTGCGCTGCATTTTCCGATAGATACTATATAGGTGTTTTTCCCGTGCAGCGATTTTACCTTCAATCCCCGCTTCCTGCATATTAGCGGTAAAACGCACCTCAACCGAGGTCATTATCTCCTTGCGGTGCTGGCGCGTACGCTCTACATAGGACTGCAATGTTTTATAGCGCAAGGGATGCATGGCTTGAAAACCCAGGTCCTCCAGCTCCAAACGCAGGCTATTAATGCCCAAACGCATGGCTATCGGGGCGTAAACCTCAAGAGTTTCCTTGGCAATGCGACGGCGCTTCTCGGGCCGCATTACATTGAGGGTACGCATATTATGCAAGCGGTCAGCTAGCTTGATTAGCATCACGCGAATGTCGCTAACCATCGCCAACATCATCTTACGAAAACTTGCTGCTGCCGCCTCTTCGCGGGACTCAAACTTGATTTTCTCCAGCTTGCTCACCCCGTCAACCAGTTCAGCGACGGTTTCTCCAAAATGTTCAGCTATATATTCCTTATCGATATCCGTATCTTCAATTACATCATGCAATACCGCTGCGGCAACCGTATGCGGATCCATCTGCAGCTCACCGACAATCCGAGCCACCGCCAAAGGGTGATAAATATACGCTTCACCCGTCATTCGCATTTGTCCACTGTGGGCGTCAGCGGCTAACAAATAAGCATTATAAACCAGCTCAACACCTTCGGAGTCCATGTACGCGGATAGTTCATTACACAGTTCGCGCACACCAAAAGGGGTGTCGTCAGATGAGGATTTTAGGAAATCGTGAGCAGGAGCCTGTTTACTCATACAGGCCCCTAGTTAGCGCGACACAGAACGTTGTCGCAGCTATGCATTAAGCAGCAGTGTCTTCGCTGGCACTGGCCGCAAAATCAGCTAAATCTAGCTCTACTGCAGCTTCTTTCTCATCTAGAATTTCTTTAGTTACAAAGCCTTCGGCAATTTCGCGCAGGGCAATCACTGTTGGCTTGTCGCCATCAGGGGTAACGTGTGGCTCAGCGCCATCGGCAAGCTGGCGGGCTCTTTTGGATGAAACGAGTACCAATTGGAACAAGTTGTCCATTTGGGTCATGCAATCTTCGACTGTTACGCGGGCCATTAAAGGTCTCCAGATAGGTGGCGTGGCCGAGTATTGTATGCGATTTGGCCCAGCTTGACTATATAACTAGCTCACTAAGTCGCTCAGCAAGCTTTCATGGCGAGAAGCCTGCACTGTGGTGCGCAAGCGTAAACTAGTCACAATAGAGCACAATTCGTCTAGCGCTGTATCAAAATCATCGTTAATCACCAAGTAATCGCATTCTGCGAAGTGCGACATCTCTTCTTTGGCCTGAGACATACGGTGGGCTATTTCTTCGTCAGAATCCGAGTCGCGACCCTGTAAGCGCGACTGTAGCGCGGCTAAAGAAGGTGGCAGTATAGTGATAGCGACACTGTCAGGGCGCAGCTTTTGCACTTGCTGCATACCCTGCCAGTCAATTTCCAAAATAACGTCCTGATCTGCATTCAGCATGTCTTCTACGGCCTCCTGAGAAGTACCATAGTAGTTGCGAAAGACTTGGGCGTGCTCCAGAAACTCGCCTTCATGGATCATAGCCAGGAACTTATCCGCATCAATAAAGTGATAATCCTTGCCATTTTCTTCGCCTGGGCGCATATCTCGAGTGGTATGAGAAACCGAGACGCCGATATTCTGCATGCGCTCTAGCAGCGCTTTTACCAAGCTAGTTTTACCGCAGCCGGAAGGGGCGGATATAGTATAGAGTGTACCTTTTGCCATAACAGCCTCCTTATGAAGAACGATCTACAGAGTATTGTGCCAAGCTAATCAAGGCCTGCTTATAATCTGAGTCAGGTAAAAATGCTAATGCGGACAGGCTTAGATTGGCCTCTTTTTGCGCGACTTCACGCGTATACTCCAAAGCGCCCGTCGCTTCGATGGCGGCCAACACCGCATCCAGCTGATCTAAGCCGCCATTTTCAATCGCGCTGCGCACCAAAGCCGCCTGCTCATCGGTACCATGTAACATGACGTGAATGAGCGGCAGAGTCGGCTTGCCCTCAGCTAGGTCATCGCCTACATTTTTACCCATATCTTCGGCACTCGCCGAGTAATCCAGTACGTCGTCGATCAACTGAAAGGCCGTACCCAAGTGCATACCGTAAGCCGCCAAGGCTTGTTCTTGCTCGGCTGGTAAGCCCGCCAGCACCGCACCCAGCTGAGTTGCGGCTTCAAATAGCTTGGCTGTTTTACTATGGATCACTTCAAGGTAACGCGCTTCCGTGGTATCCGCATCGTGGATATTTAATAGCTGCATGACTTCGCCCTCGGCGATGACATTGGTCGTCTTGGACAAGATATCCATCACTCGCATGCTATCCACTTCCACCATCATCTCGAAGGCACGGGAATACAAGAAATCACCCACCAACACCGCCGCTTCATTGCCAAACAAGGCATTGGCTGTTTTTTCGCCGCGACGAAGATCCGAGGAGTCCACCACATCATCATGCAACAGTGTGGCCGTATGAATAAACTCGACAACAGCTGCCAGCTGCAAATGCAGATCCGCCGAATAGCCGGCTGCGCGTGCCGCCATCACAGTCAACTGCGGGCGCAGACGCTTGCCGCCACTATTAATAATGTAGTGGCCGATTTGGTTGATGAGCACAACATCCGACTGTAAACGCTGTAAAATCAGCGCATCAACGGCTTGCATTTCATCAGAAATCAAATTTTGAGCTTGGTTTATGTCCATAGCATCGCATTTATTGTGAATGGCCGAATGCTATGTGGCAGATATAGTGGTGTCAACGCTTAAATATCACAAGAGGCTCAAATACTAGGCTTTATGCAGAAAAAAACTGATTAGCAGTTGACCGCAACGCCCTCTGCCGTTAAAATTCGCGCCCTTTTCCGCAAACCCCCTTTACAGACATGGGGCTTTGGAGTTACAAAATGTACGCAGTTATAAAAACCGGTGGCAAACAGTATAAAGTGGCAGAAGGCCAAACTGTGCGCATTGAAAAGCTAGAAGCTGATGCGGGCGCCGCCGTAGAATTCGACCAGGTACTAATGATCGCTAATGGCGACGACCTGAAAGTAGGCACTCCTGTAGTTGCAGGATCTAAGGTAACAGCTGAAGTTGTTGCCCAGGGCCGCGCTAAGAAAGTTGAAATTATTAAGTTCCGTCGCCGCAAGCACAGCATGAAGCGTCAGGGTCATCGTCAGTATTATACTGAAGTTAAAATCACAGGTATTGCAGGCTAAGCCTGCACTGTCTGCAACAGAGGAATTAACTCATGGCACATAAAAAAGCAGCGGGTTCTACCCGTAACGGACGCGACTCGGAAAGTAATCGACTTGGCGTCAAGCGCTACGGCAGCGAAGCTGTACTAGCGGGCAACATCCTAGTTCGTCAACGCGGCACTAAAATGCACGCAGGCGTAAACGTAGGCTGTGGTAAAGACCACACCTTGTTTGCTAAAGCTGACGGCAAAGTAAAGTTTGAAAAGAAAGGCCCTAAGAACCGCATGTTTGTAAGCGTTTACGCTGACTAAAAGCGGCTCACGAGCTATCTAAAAAGCCCCGTCAGTTTTGATGGGGCTTTTTTGTTATAGCTCATTAAAGACATACCCAAGGCACGTAGAAATGAATTTTGTAGATGAAGCAAAAATTAAAGTATTCGCAGGCAACGGTGGCAATGGCTGTGTCGGATTTTTACGTGCCAAATATGTACCTTTTGGCGGCCCCGATGGCGGCGACGGCGGCGACGGTGGCAGTATTTACCTGCAGGCCGACGAAGGCTTAAACACCCTCGCCGACTTCCGCCATGTGCGCACCTATCAGGCGCGTAATGGCAAGGGCGGCTCAGGCGGCAACTGCACTGGCGCAGCGGGGGAAGACCTGATCATACCCGTGCCCATCGGCACCATGGTTTACGACTCCCTCACCGAGGAGCTAATTGGCGACTTAACCGAACACAATGAAAAGCTACTGGTTGCCCAGGGCGGCTACCACGGCCTTGGCAATACGCGCTTTAAAAGCTCAGTCAATCGCGCGCCACGCCAACACACCAACGGCTCCCTAGGTGACCGCAAAGAACTGCGTTTGGAGATGAAAGTACTAGCCGACGTGGGCATGCTAGGCATGCCGAATGCGGGCAAGTCGACGTTTATCCGCGCAGTATCCTCCGCCAAACCCAAGGTTGCTGATTACCCCTTTACCACTCTCTACCCTAATTTAGGTGTGGTGCGAGTTGCGGAAAGCAAAAGCTTTGTCGTCGCTGACATTCCAGGCTTGATCGAAGGCGCGGCTGATGGAGCAGGCCTAGGCATTCAATTTCTAAAACACCTACAGCGCACACATTTATTGCTGCATGTGATTGACGTAGCCACCGCTTCTGATGACGGGCCTGTACTGGAAGCCAAGAAAATCATCAAAGAGCTGCACCGCTACAGCGAAGAACTGGGCGACAAGCCACGTTGGCTGCTGCTGAACAAGCTAGACCTGATTCCAGAAGACGAGCGGGAAGCGCTATGTACTGAAATTACCCAGGAACTGGAATGGACAGGGCCTGTATTCCAGATGTCTGCCCTAAATAAAGCTGGCACTAAAGACATTTGCTTCAAAATCATGGACCATATTGACGAGCAACGTGGCCCCAGCCCAGAAGAGATCAAGAAGGCGCAAGAGCCTTATGACCCCACTAAATCCTAATTTGTAGGGGCAGATTCCTATCCGCCCCTACAATACAGTACAATCCCACCATGACACATCGCCAAGCCATACAATCAGCCAATAACTGGGTCGTTAAAATCGGCAGCGCCCTAATGACCCGTGACGGCCAAGGCCTGGCTAGAGATAGCATCCGAGATTGGGTTGGGCAGTTGGCCGAAATGAAAGCTGGGGGCAAGAGCATTGTTTTGGTCTCCTCGGGCGCCGTTGCCGAAGGCATGGTGCGATTAAAACTTAGCGAGCGCCCTGATACTCTGCACGGCCTGCAAGCAGCTGCCGCAGTCGGGCAAATGGGCTTGGTCGAGGCATGGGAGTCTGCTTTTGCCAAACACGGCATACGCACTGCGCAAATACTACTCACCCACGACGACCTCGCTAATCGCCGTCGCTATCTAAACGCACGCAACACATTAAAGGCGCTACTGGAGATGGGCGTAGTGCCTATCGTTAACGAAAATGACACCGTGGCTACCGACGAAATTCGTTTCGGAGACAACGACTCCCTAGGCGCCCTAGTTGCCAACCTTGTCGAAGCGGATGTACTCGCTATTCTTACGGACCAACAAGGCCTGTTCGATGCCGACCCTCGCAACAACCCCGACGCCCAACTGATCTCTGAAGGTGACGCCAACGACGACAGCTTTGCAGGCATGGCCGGGGAAGGCGGCGTGCTGGGTCGCGGAGGTATGATCACCAAAGTTAGCGCGGCAAAAAAAGCCGCGCGCTCTGGGGCACATACATTGATTGCCTCGGGCTGGGAAGAAGGCGTACTGTCTCGCTTGGCTCAAGGCGAGCAGCTAGGAACACTGCTGATTGCATCCCAAGAACCTATGGCGGCGCGCAAGCAGTGGCTGGCTTCACGCCTGCATGTCGCAGGCACATTGGTGCTAGATGACGGAGCCGTGGAAATACTGAAAGCTTCTGGTAAAAGCCTATTGCCCATTGGTGTGATCGATGTTGTCGGCGAGTTTCAGCGCGGGGACTTAGTTAGCTGCGTGAATGCGGATAGGCTGGAAATAGCGCGTGGGCTGGTTAATTTTAATTCGGCAGATGCGGATAAGATTAAGCAACAGTGCTCTGACAGCCTATCCGCATTGCTGGGGTATTCGGCGGA
>CAZBWS010000019.1:26036-30540 GCA_964495705.1 uncultured Gammaproteobacteria bacterium | reverse complement strand
GCTCCGGCTCCGGCTCCGGCTCCGGCTCCTAGTCAGTCTCTTGCTGCCCAGGAAACTAGCAAGGAAAAAACCGCTGAAAAGGCCGCTCCCGAGGTTAAGACCGCTGAGCCGAAGAAAACTGAAGAATAGTTTTTATTCTTTATCAATAAAAAAGCCGAAGTAAATGCTTCGGCTTTTTTGTGCCCTCAAAAAAACTAAAGACCTACTTTTTCTCTGTGTAGATTAACGTTAACAGGTGTTACCCGGGGTAAACAAAAAATACTTTCATTATATTTCTACTGAAGCTCCGCTTTTTTTTGTATACACTTCACACAAGGCTCATAAAACTATAAGCATGATAAAACACATACCCATTTTAAATTTACTGCACTCTGGGCGCCCCATGCGCCGACGGGTAATTACGCTTTTTGTTATCGTTGGCTCGGTTGTTATCGTAGCGCTATTTACTCGCTTATCGACATCCAGCCTACTCGAGCAAATCCAAAAAACAGGCCAATTAGTCGTCGTTACACGCAACAGTGCGACAACCTATTATCAAGGCCCTGATGGTGCGACGGGGTTTGAATATGACATGCTTAGCCTCTTTGCAAAGCAATTGGGTGTCAACCTAGAACTGCGCACCCCAGATAATTTCGCCAATGTATTACCTATGATAGCTGGCGGTAGTGCTGACCTAGGTGCAGCAGGCATTACCATCACCGAAAAACGCAAGCAAATGGTCCATTTTGGCCCTAGCTACATCACTAATACCCAACAACTCATTTTTCGCTCTGGAGCGAATAAGCGCCCACATAACATTGGTGATACTGTAGGCAAAAAACTACACATTATTGGCGGCACCAGCCATGAAGAAAGCCTGCAACAGCTTAAGCAGACCTATACTGACCTGGCCTGGCAAGCAATTAATGACTCGGACACCGAGGAACTAATGCGACAAGTCGATAAGGAACAAATAGATTTTACCATTGCCGACTCCAACGACGTAAAAGTCAATCGTCGCTTCATGCCCGAACTTCGTGTGGCCTTTGACCTTACCGACCCCGAGCAAGTGGCCTGGGCATTTAAAAAGAGTGATGACACAAGCTTACTCGATGCTGCAACTGCCTTCTTTACAGAAATCGAGAAAAATGGCCAACTTATCCAGTTAATCGAACGCCATTTTGGTCATATAAAACGCTTTGATTATGTCGATAAACGCACCTTCTTGCGCCATATCGAGAACCGTCTTCCCTTGTATGAGCTTAGCTTTAAACAAGCGGCGCAAGCCACTGGTTTCGATTGGCGCTTGCTAGCGGCTGTGGGCTACCAAGAGTCTCACTGGGACCCTAACGCTACCTCACCTACAGGCGTTCGCGGCCTCATGATGCTTACTCAGGCAACTGCAGCATCGGTCAAAGTTAAAGACCGACTTGACCCTCGCCAAGCCATTTTCGGAGGAGCAAAGTATTTAAAACAGCAAAAAAACAGAATTGCTGAGCGCATTCAAGACCCTGACCGCACATGGATGGCCCTGGCGTCCTATAATGTAGGGTTCGGGCACCTCGAAGATGCGCGAATATTGGCACAAAAGCAGGGCAAAAATCCAGACACATGGGTTGATGTAAAATCCACCCTGCCACTCCTAACCAAGAAAAAATACCACAGCCAAACCAAGTACGGCTATGCGCGAGGCTATGAACCCGTACATTATGTGAGCAATATCCGAGATTATTATCAAGTTTTAGTCTGGTATTCTGAGCGAGATCAAGAAAAAACGCCCGACTCCCCCCCTGAAATTGAGTTACGTGAGCCTTCAGCACTGTAAGACTAGCTGCGATCCCGTATAATCCGCTCTCAACTTATCAATACTGCATAGATATGAACCCCGATTTAAACCAGCTGCAGCCCTATCCCTTTGAAAAACTTGCGCAATTAAAGGCTGGGGTGACTCCTCCATCTATAACACACATCCCTCTGTCCGTAGGAGAGCCTAAGCACCCCGCGCCTACAGTAGTACTGGATGCAATGGTTGATAACATTCGAGGGCTTGAGAAATACCCAGCTACCAAGGGCTCCAGCGAGCTACGCGACGCTATCGCTACATGGTTAGAGCAACGCTTCCACTTACCAACCGACAATAGTGCCGGCGCCTTAGATCCGGATCAGCATGTGCTACCCGTCACAGGCACCCGTGAGGCATTGTTTGCTTTTGCTCAAGCCGTGATTAACCGCAATGCCGATAGGCCGCTGGTATTGTCGCCTAACCCCTTCTATCAAATCTACGAAGGTGCCGCCTATTTAGCGGGGGCCACACCCCACTACTACCCACTCAATGCAGAGAATAATTACCAACCTGACTTCAAAGCTATAGAAGAACATGTCTGGCAAAATTGCCAATTGCTGTACATCTGCACACCAGGCAATCCAACAGGAGCAGAAATTCCCGTTGAACAGCTTCAATACCTCATTTCAAAATCTCTAGAATTCAACTTCGTCATAGCCTCTGATGAATGCTATTCAGAAATATATTTTGATCGCCCCCCCGTAGGTTTGCTACAAGCCGCCGCGCAGATGGGCCATACCAGCTATAAAAATTGCGTGGTATTTCACAGCCTGTCGAAGCGTTCTAACCTCCCGGGGCTACGTTCAGGCTTTGTTGCAGGTGATGCGGATGTGCTAGAAAAGTTCTTTAAGTACCGCACCTACCATGGCTGCGCAATGCCCCCAGCCACGCAAAGCGCTAGCATAGCCGCCTGGGGCGATGAGGAACACGTTGCCAACAATCGCGCGCAATACCGCAAAAAATTTGTCGCGGTACTAGATATATTACAATCAGCTATGTCTGTGCAGCAGCCCGATGCATCGTTTTATCTTTGGCCAAAAATTGATGCTCGCTTAAATATCACTGATATTGAATTTGCTCGCCGACTCTATGCTGAACACAATGTCACAGTACTTCCAGGCAGTTTTTTATCCCGTGAAGTAGGCGGCCAAAACCCTGGAGCTCAGCATATCCGCATGGCCCTAGTTGCAAAATTAGACCACTGTATTGACGCTGCGCAGCGCATTAAGACCTTTGTATTATCACTCCAGCAGGAGCAGAACATATGATCACGTTATATGGCATCAAAAACTGCGATAGCGTTAAAAAAGCCACCAAGTATTTAAACGCTCTAGGCATTGAATATACGTTTTTTGACTATAAGAAAGAGCTACCCAATAGCGACTTACTCGAAAGCTGGGTGGCGGATTTTGGCTGGGACACAGTGCTCAATAAGCGCGGAATGACCTATCGAAAACTAGATGAACATATCAAGAAAAATTTGAATCGGGATAATGTGGTGGAGATTTTACTTGCCCACCCTTCCGCCATTAAACGCCCCATTCTAAGCACGCAAAAAACAACATTAATTGGCTTCAATGCCGATGAGTATGCAAACACTTTAAAGTAAATAAAGGCACTATCATGAGTAAATATTTCAGTTTCGCCATTGGCGTTGGCACACAAAACGCAAGCGGCGAATGGCTAGAAGTTTTCTACCCCAAGCCAATCATCCACCCTAGCGCCGAGCTTATTGAGGCCGCGAAGGAAGTGGGCTACAACGGTGGCAATGAGGCATTAGAGCTAGACCAAGGGCAGCGTGATGCGCTAGCCGTGGCCCTAGGGGAAACCAGCCAAGCTGAATTTGCACGCTCAGTCGTATCCAGCAGCCGCCCCGTAGTATTAACCGTATTAGAAACGGATGACCAGCCTACAAGCACTCCCGAAGCCTACTTAAAGCTACACTTACTATCCCACCGCTTAGTTCAGCCTCACGGTGTAAATATCGCAGGAATTTTCCCTCTGCTACCTAATGTAGCGTGGACAAACATAGGCGCAATTGATCTAAGTGAGCTGCCCCAAAAGCAGCTAGAAGCACGTATAAAAGGTCAATTAATCAGCGTCAACTCAGTAGACAAATTCCCGCGCATGACTGATTACGTTGTACCTTCTGGTGTGCGTATTGCCCATACAGCTCGCGTCCGTCTCGGGGCGTATATTGGCGAAGGAACGACCATTATGCACGAAGGCTTCGTCAACTTTAATGCGGGTACTGCAGGTACTAGTATGATCGAAGGGCGTATATCTGCAGGTGTATTTGTGGGCAAGGGCTCTGACCTTGGGGGCGGCTGTTCGACAATGGGCACGCTATCAGGCGGCGGCAACATCATCATCTCAGTTGGTGAAGGTAGTTTACTCGGCGCTAACGCCGGTGTGGGCATCCCACTGGGGGATCGTTGCACGGTTGAATCTGGCCTGTATATTACTGCGGGAACCAAGGTCTTGATGCTGGACAATGAAGGGAATGTCGTGGAAACGGCTAAGGCCCGTGATCTAGCGGGTAAGGCAGACCTTCTTTTCCGCCGCAATTCCGTATCCGGTGCCGTGGAATGCTTAACGAATAAATCTGCAATTGAGCTTAACGAAGAACTGCACGCACACAATTAAACCTGCCCCTCTGCATATGCGGATAGGCACTGTAGC
>CAZBWS010000019.1:14845-25936 GCA_964495705.1 uncultured Gammaproteobacteria bacterium | reverse complement strand
GCATATGCGGATAGGCACTGTAGCCTATCCGCATAATCACTGCATATACTGTTTCCTGAGCTGGTCTGTAAAGCCTTGGCTATTGAGCTGTGCTAAAGCATTCCACACCCTTTCTGCCAAGCTCTTATGTTGGCTATAAAACACCTTATTAAACGCCAGATAATAACGTTTACTGCGCAGTGGCTTAGGGTGCTTTTTTACATTTCTATATAATGCGGGGTTAGCGTCAATAATACTCTGTGTTGTCGTTGCAAACTGAGCAACACCATCCACGCGGTTACGTATTAACATCTTCATATTCGAGAGTTGATTACGCCCCTCTTCGACGTTATAGCCGTCTGTGCGCAAATCATCAATTATAGAATAACCAGACACCCCGACAACAGGCTTAGTCAGGTTATGAGTTTTTTCACCATCCCACATGACTTTTGAGCCTTTCATTGTATATAGATAGTAAGCTAGGTCATGTATTCTATATAAAAACTGACTATGCTTAGCAGTAATTCGATAGAGAACGATAATATGCCGCAAAAGACAAGCACCGTAAGCGCCGAAACACATCAAGTGTTTAACCAAGTTCCTGCGCTAGAGAATTATAATTTATACCAGCAAGATCAATCGCTTAAGGAAGCGTTACACCGTGAAGGTGGTGCATGGGGCGAAGAAAAAGTCAGTGCACTAGGTGACATCCTCGGTCAAACAGCGTGGATCGAGCGCGGCTTTCAAGCTAATAAAGTATTACCTGAATTCCACAGTCATGACCGCTTTGGTCATCGCCAAGATAAAGTAGACTTTCACCCTGCTTATCATGAGCTAATGAGCCTAGCGACAGAACAAGGCATACAATCGCTACCTTGGAATACACCCAAGCCCGGCGCCCATGTAGTTCGCATGGCCATGAACTATCTTTACAATCAAAATGAATCTGGTTCTGCCTGCCCTTTAACAATGACCTTTGCCTGCGTCCCTGCGATACAGAAAACACCAAGTATAGCCAAGCTTTGGCTACCTAAAATACTTGCATCACAATATGACCCCCGCAATGTACCTGTAGAGGAAAAGTCTAGTGCGACGATTGGTATGGCGATGACTGAAAAGCAAGGTGGTACAGATGTGCGTGCTAATACTAGTTTTGCTACGCCAATCACAGACAAACAAGGCTCTGGCGAGGCCTATGAAATCACCGGGCACAAATGGTTTTGCTCGGCCCCTATGTGCGATGCTTTTCTAACTTTGGCACAAACTGAGTCGGGCTTATCGTGCTTCTTACTGCCTAGATGGCGCCCTGAAGGCACAGCTAATCAGTTTTATATTCAACGTTTAAAAAACAAGATGGGCAACAAATCCAATGCCTCATCTGAAGTCGAGTTTCGCGGCGCCTATGCAACAATGCTAGGAGCGGAGGGTCGAGGGGTAGCAACGATCATAGAGATGGTTTCCTTGACCCGCTATGACTGTATGATTGGGTCCACTTCTTTAATGCGTCAAGCCGTTGCGCAAGTCACCCATCACATCGCCCACCGCCATGTACTGGGCAAAGCTTTGATTGATCAACCCTTGATGCAAAATGTTGCTGCTGACTTATGCTTAGAAGTTGAAGGTGCACTGAGCATGACTGCACGCATGGCTCGCGCACTTGACCAGCAAGAAAAAGAAGAAGAGGTTTTACTCAGTCGTCTAGCCACAGCCGTAGGAAAGTACTGGATTTGTAAACGCGCTACTCACCATATTGGTGAAGCACAGGAGTGCCTGGGCGGTATCGGCTATGTTGAAGAAAGCATTTTGCCTCGATTATACAGGGAGGCCCCTGTCAACTCTATATGGGAAGGTAGCGGTAATGTGCAATGCCTTGATGTACTCCGTGCAATATCCAAATCCCCTAGGGTTGTAGAGGCTTATTTCAATGAACTAGACACAGCTAAGGGTGAAAACAAATACTACGATGGTTACATACAACAGTTAAAAACCGATTTATCTCGTGTTGATGACTTTCAATATCAGGCAAGACACATCGTCGAACGCCTAGCCAAATCCATGCAAGGAGCGCAATTAATTAAGGCGGACAACCATCTAATATCTGATGCTTTTTGCACGTCGCGACTAGGTGACATACGTGGCCTGAGCTTTGGCAATTTAGATAAAGGTATAGACTGTCGCAGTATTATCGAAAGAGCGAGGCCACAGTTTGATTAAGCTACTGTGCATACTCAATAGTTATATCATCATAGAGACCACTTTGACGTACTTTGGCCAGCTCATCCCATAGCTGCTCTGCCAGCTCTCTGTTTACCGATATGAATTGCTTGGAAAAGACTAGGTAATACAATTTACTGCGTAGCGGTATGGCATGCTTTTTTACCTTAGCAAATTTATCTGAGCGAGCACTATTGATAATGCTGTCTGTCATGCTTCCAATTTGAGCTAAGCCGTCAGCGCGCCCGCGCAACAACATTTCAAGGTTAGCCTTTTGACTAACTCCCTCTAAAACAGGATAGCCCTCGGCACGCAAATCCCCAATGATCGAATAGCCTGCCACACCGACCAAAGTACGAGTAATATTTTCCACACGCGAGCCTTCCCACTTCACATCAGATTCATCGAGGCTGTATAAATAATAAGATAAGCTGTGCAAATAACGCTGCTGGTCTAAAGAGCCTTCCAGCTTAGGGTAGACCGCATAGCTTTCACGCTTAGGCTTATAACTGACTTCAAAGGCACCATCGATTTGATTTTTTTGCAGTAGCAAAATACAACGCTTCCAAGGCATGCGTTGTAAATCTAAACTAACACCTGCTTTTTTCGCAACTTCACGCAAGACATCAACCGTCACTCCAGGGTGGTGATCCAAGACTAAGCTTTCTCCGTAGTAAAAAGGTGGATTGGGCGTATTTCCAAAGCACAGCTTAACCTTGTGATCCTCTGCAACCGCAGACAAGGAAGCCATGAGCAGGCCAACACACCAAACTAGCTTGGGTAAATTTCTAGTAATATTGTGCATAATTTAAATACCCTTATCCCAATAGAGTACGGTATGAGCCATAGCACTTCTCGATATAACTATAACTCCAAAACCATTTAAACAGCTTTTACAAATTCACGCTAACTTATTCACTCCTATGAATACTAGAATAAAACCTGCTGTTCAAAGCCCGTTTTTTTATTAGAGTCTAGCAAACCTAGCAAATCTTGCTCATTGAGCACGGACACGCCTAGGTCGGCCGCCTTATCAACTTTAGAACCTGCTGCATCACCCGCAATGACTGCTGTAGTTTTTTTCGATACCGATCCCGTCACCTTCGCCCCCATTGCTATTAATTGTGCTTTTGCCTCATCCCGTTTCATGGCAGCGAAAGTACCTGTCAGTACGAAAACTTGCCCTAGCAATGGCTGCTCACCCTGCTCTTTTACAGTTATTGCAGGCCAGCTAAAACCTTGCTCCAACAAGCGCTGAATAATTTCCTTATTGCGAGGCTGCAGGAAAAATTGACATATATTTTCTGCCACCACAACTCCCACATCAGCGACCTGTTGTAGACTATCCGCATCAGCCTGCATTAAGGCCTCCAGTGTGCCATAGTGCTGAGCCAAGTTACGCGCCGTCGCTTCACCTACCTCGCGAATACCCAAAGAAAAAATAAAGCGCGGTAGCGTTGTTTGCTTGGCTTTAGATAGCGCCTGAATCAAGTTCACGGCGGATTTTTCACCCATGCGCTCTAACGCCACTAAAGACTCAGCCTGTAATTTGAACAAATCATCTATTTGATCAATTAAACCCTCATCAACTAATTGCTCAACTAATTTATCTCCCAGCCCCTCGACATCTAAAGCCTTGCGTGAAGCAAAGTGCTTAATGCCTTCTTTACGCTGCGCCGAACAATATAAGCCACCACTGCAGCGGTGCTTTGCCTCACCTTCTGGACGCACTACCTCAGAGCCACACACAGGGCATTGCAACGGCATCTCAACGAGCCGAGTGTTCTCTGGGCGTCGCTCAGGTACAGAGCGCACAACTTCGGGAATAACATCTCCTGCACGGCGCACAATAACCCTATCGCCAATGCGTACATCCTTGCGCTTCACCTCATCCATATTATGCAAGGTTGCATTACTAACAACGACGCCTGCGACATTCACGGGCTGCAAGCGCGCCACAGGTGTCAGTGCACCCGTACGCCCAACCTGAAATTCCACATCTAAAAGTGTACTCAACTCTTCTTGGGCAGGAAATTTATGTGCCGTTGCCCAGCGCGGAGCGCGTGCAACAAAACCCAAGTCTCCCTGTAGCGCTAAGTTGTTAACCTTATAGACGACTCCATCAATATCGTAAGCCAAACCATCGCGCTTTTCTCCAATCTGCTCGTAGTAAACCAAGCAGCCTTGCCAACCCTGTACCAGCTTTACTTCAGGATTGATATTAAACCCCCAACTGCCCAGTAACTGTAAACATTCATAGTGATTGTCTGGCTTATCTCCATCAAAAACACCTAGGGCATAGCAGTAGATATCTAAGGGACGTGAGGCAGCGACACGAGAATCTAATTGTCGCAGAGAACCCGCAGCGGCATTACGCGGGTTAGCAAACACCTTCTCACCCGCCTCTCTTGCCTTGGTGTTCATACGATCAAAACCCGCTCTAGGCATGACGACCTCTCCGCGCACTTCAAACCTTGCAGGCCAGCCAGAGCCTTGTAGTCTTAAGGGAATGGTATTAATGGTTTTTAAGTTTTGAGTGATGTTTTCACCGGTCAAACCATCGCCACGGGTTGCGCCGCGAATAAACACCCCCTCTTCATACAGCAGACTCACGGCCAAGCCATCTAGTTTCGGCTCGACACAAAACTCAAAATCACCGCGATAATCAATGCGATCATGCAAGCGTTGGTCAAAGGTCGACAATTCCTCTTCGCTAAACACATTGCCCAAAGACAGCATCGGCAAATCGTGTTCAACCTGAGTAAAACTGGATAATGGCTGCGCACCGACACGCTGAGTAGGAGAGTCTTGAGTCAATAAATGTTCGTGTTCAGACTCAAGCTGTTGCAGCTCCCGAAATAACTTATCATATTCGCTATCGGGCAATTCTGGGTCATCCAACACATAGTAGCGATGGTTGTGGTAGTGCAATAAGTCATGGAGGGCTTTTACACGTTGTTCTGGCGGGGTCATAGAAATACTCGAAGGCTGTGCTGAGAGACTGAAGCCCAGCCATAATTAGGCATCAAAAGCAGACTTAATACTCGCTATATCACGACTCAAAGCCGCCTGCTTAACGTTATCTAGGGCTTGGTGCTGTGCATTGAGCACTTCACCTTTTAGCTTATAAGCGATGTACTGGGCCGATTTGACGAGTACTTGCTCGCATAACTCAAAATCGCTATTTGGACGTAGTTGTAGAAACAAAGTAATGCCTGGAGTGGTAAAGCCGGTAAAATTATTGGGGTCAAAGGTGCCTGGCTTAACCATATTCGCCACACTTAATAAACGCTGGCCACCAGACTGATAGTGATAGATATCCATGTCGCCAAATTTAATACCAATATCATCAAAACACTGGGCCATTTCTGGGCCGTAAAAACCAATTGAGCCGGTAGCTTTGACATGCAGTACAACGACTTCTTCTTGGACTGCTTGCAGCTTTTCTTGCTCCTCTTTTACAGGGTCAAGCGGCTTGGTAACAACTTCCACAGGTTTAGTTTGATTGGCCAGAGCTCGTTCTGCTGCCTGTTGTTTTAAGACCTCAGCCTTAGCTCGCACACGCTCAGCAGCAGACTCCTGCAAACGCTGGTTAGCCGCTTTTTCAAGCTTCCGGTCTTCGTTACCAAGCTGTGCAGACTCACTTCCCTCGGGGAAACTAAAGGCGTTCTGCACGGGGCTCTTCACGCGAGCTTTTTCTACTTCAGGCTCTTGCAGGCGACGACGCTGTAATGCTGCAGCCATTTGCATGCTATCTAAACCCAGTGAATCAGTAAAACTCGGTTCACTGCGTGTACTTCTCACACCCGATAGACTATCCACATTCACACTCGGACTAGGCTCCTCTGCCTCTAACTCAACGTGAGAAATAGGTGTCCCCATAACCGGTTCTTCAGGTAAAGCCTCTAACAATAAATTATTACGCAAATTAGCATTAAACAGCGTCGACGGCTCTTCGACCACTTCCTCTATATCAGCTTCATCTGCGACCTCTGCAACGTCCTGTAAAACAGGTATTTCCTGAGTATCTTCAAGGCTTGCCGAGGGAAGACTATTGCCCTCTGCACGATGGGTAGCACGTGCCGAATTCAACGCATCCATAGAGGGGAGGTCATCATAGAACTCCTCATCTGATTCAGACAAGCCCTCCACCGAATCTTGCTCCCAGTCTACTTGCTCGTAACTGGGCGCCGGTTCCCGACGGCGTTGCTTGGAAACTTGAGCGAAGATATAAATTCCAGCAATAACAGCAACACCCAAACCTAGCAATATCCAGCGCAAACTATCCACTAAGCTTCTCCTACTAACTTAACGGCTTCATCAACATCCACCGCAACAATGCGTGACACGCCTGCCTCACGCATGGTTACACCAGAGAGCTGCTGAGCCAATTCCATAGCAGGTTTATTATGCGTAATAAAAATAAATTGCACTCGGCTCGACATCTCTTTAACCAATTGACAGAAGCGCCCTACGTTCGCCTCGTCTAACGGTGCATCAACTTCGTCCAACATACAGAACGGTGCGGGGTTAAGCTCAAAGATAGCAAACACCATCGCCACCGCAGTAAGCGCTTTTTCCCCACCAGAGAGCAAGTGGATATTTGATATGCGTTTGCCCGGCGGGCGAGCCATAATTGTCACACCCGTATTCAGCAAGTCGTCGTCGGTCAGTTCAAGATAAGCTTGGCCACCGCCAAATAATTTCGGGAACATCTCACTGACACGTTTATTCACCTGTTCAAAGGTATCTTTAAAGCGTGAACGGGTTTCCTTATCAATCTTGGCAATGGCGTTTTCTAAGGTGGTCAAGGCATCCGTTAAATCTTTATGCTGCGAGTCTAAATACTCTTTGCGCTCAGACTGTTCTTGGAACTCATCAATAGCCGCTAAGTTGATCGGACCTAAACGGGAAATCTTCGTCGCCATATCAGAAACTCTCTGTTCCCAATCTTTGGCTTGTGCGCCCTCTTCTAAATCATCCAACAAAGACTTTGCACCAAAACCGGTTTCATCTAGCTGCTCTTTAACCGTCTGACAGCGCACTTTATTCTCTTGTGCGTTGAGACGCTCATTTTCATAGGCGCTGCGCTTTTCTTGTACCGTCTGCTCTAGCTGCATACGCTGCTGCTCAAAGCCTCGCAGCTTTTGCTCTAGCTCTTCCGATGCAGTACGAGCTGTATTCACATGCTGCTCGGCCTCCACACGCTGGGCTAACCAGTTCTCCAGCTCCTCTTGCAAAGACTCTATCGGTGAATCATCGTCTTCTAGTGTTTCCAATAACTCTTCACGGCGTTGCTTAACATGCTCTAACTGCGCCTGCATGCGCTCTAAGTTACGATCCGCGGAATCTTTTGCCGTGCGCATAGACTCCAAGGAGATGGCCAGCTCTTGCATCGCGTCACGGTCGCGCTTGGCATAGTGGCGGGTGTCGTTGACCGCCTCTTGCAATTTCTCGCGCTGCGCCATTAAGGATTCACGCTGCTCCTCAGAACCACCTAGTGCCAGTGTCGCTGCCGCCAACGCTACATCTACTTCCTGCATAGCCGCACGTTCTAACTCTATCTTCTCGCTCAGTTCAGTAGACTCTGTTTGTAAATTGCTCCGTCGCTTATTCGCCTGTTCATTGCGCATGGTTAAACCGCTGAGCTCCGCACGCAAATCACTGTGTGAGCGCAGTTGTTGTTGCAAGTCCGTTTGTAAGGTCTCACGCTCGGCTTCTAAGTGCTTAACGTTTTCGCGCCCACCTAATAGCTGTTCTTCCGCCTCGGCTAGACGCGCCTGCAGTTGTTCAAACTGTTCTTGGGCTGCACGAATATCCTTATCACGGCTCAACACACCCCCTTCAGCATCTTGGTCGCGAGCAACGCGCAGCCAAGCTGAACCTATCCAGATTCCGTCCTTGGTAATAACAGACTCTGAATCTTGTAAACGGGTACGCAATGCTAAGGCTGCCTCCAAACTATCCACAGCGTGTACACCGGCCATCAAACTACCCACAGCAAGATCGCTAGAAACTTTACTTAGAAGCATATCTGCATTCGCCGTTACAGCTTGGATATTAGTGTCGAGCAGCATTAAAGAACCCTTTTCAAGGGAGTCAAGTACGCCAGTGACTGCATCAAAACCATTCACACACACGGCTTCTAAATGGCTGCCTAATACCGTTTCTACTGCCAGCTCCCAGCCTGCTTGCACTTGAATCTTTTCGCCTAGACGTGGCTGATCAGCTAAGCCCTGCCCCTCCAGCCACTTAGCAACGCCTTGATTTTGCTTACCCAAAGCTGCCTGCTGCAGAGCCTCTAAAGAGGCCAAGCGCCCACTGACTTTGGACGAAGATTGTCGCAACTCATCCAGCTGCTTATTTAATTGCTCGTTCTGATCGCGATGGTTCAGTTGTTGCTCTTTAACCTGAGTAAGGCGTTCCTGCATCTGTTCAGTCTGCTCGGCAATCGCAGACTCCTGCTCTTCAACGCGAGCAATGTCCGCGTCCATATTCAGTTCACCCAAGCTGGCCAACTCTTCCTGTACACGCTCTAAGCGACGCTGTAAGTCATCCGCTGTTCGCTCCAGTTGATCGCGCCGCGTACTTTCCACCTTGGCAATTTGATTGTTCTGTGCATGATTTTCATTAAAACTGTCCCACTGACCTTGCCAGTCCTGCATAGCCATTTCAGCTTCTTCTAAGCGCTGTGCCGATAGCTCTTCCGTTTCCTTCAAAGCCTCAAAAGCCGGAGACTTTTCTTCCAAGCCTTGCGCCAATGTTGTAACTCGCCCCAAATCTTCTTCGATGGCTTCCGTGGCCTGGGACCAAGCGGTTTGAATTTGTTGCAAATCTTGGCTTTGGCGTTCACGGGTTTGGCGATGGTGTTGGATACTCTGCTCGGTACGAGTGATCTCTGAACCAATGCGATACCATTCGCCTTGCACCGCACCAAGTTTCTCATTAGCTTCAACCTGACCATCGCGTTCTTCTTCAATTTGCGCTTCGATAGCACGCTGCTTAGCCACTTCCGCTTCCACCTGATTTTGCAGATCCTGCAAATGGCGCTCGCGGTTGTTGACGATGTTGTTCATCTCCTTCCATTTAAGCGCTAGCATTTCCGCCTTGACCTTGCGCTCATCTTGTTTAAGCACACGGTAGCGCTCAGCAGTTTTTGCTTGGCGCTCTAAACGGTTGATCTGCTTATCGATCTCGTCACGCAAGTCATCTAAACGCGATAAGTTTTCACGGCTGTGCTTAATACGATTTTCAGTTTCACGGCGGCGTTCTTTGTACTTGGAAATACCTGCCGCTTCTTCGATGTAAACACGCATCTCTTCGGGTTTGGCTTCGATCAAACGGGAAATCATGCCCTGCTCAATGATAGCGTAACTACGTGGTCCCAGACCCGTGCCCAAGAAAATATCGGTGATGTCGCGGCGGCGGCATTTAGTACCGTTAAGGTAGTAGCCAGACTTACCATCGCGAGTCACTTCACGGCGTACGGAGATCTCTGCATAGTTGGCGTATTGTCCACCTAAAGAACCATCACTATTGTCAAAAACCAGCTCCACATAGGCCTTGCCAACAGGGGCGCGGGAGGATGACCCCTTAAATATCACGTCATCCATAGACGCTCCACGCAGGTGCTTTGCAGAGGACTCCCCCATCACCCAGCGCACCGCATCAATAGTGTTCGATTTACCGCAGCCATTTGGCCCGATAATGCCAGTTAGATTGGTAGAGAAGGTAATCGTGGTCGGGTCTACAAAAGACTTAAAGCCCGCCAACTTAATTTTACTTAGCCGCATTTTTTACCATCAAATAAACTATTAATATCAATCACTTACAGATCATACCTGCAACCGCCCACCCAATGCGCAGTTGTGACCAGATTGTGAATGAATTAAGCATCATATTCCAGCCTTAAAGTATAATAATCACGCCTATATTGGCGCATTCAATAACAAAAAAAACGCCACTACAACACAGGTATTGAAAAACCGACTGCTCATCCCTATTGTAAAGCTCTGCAAACAACAAGAATGCCTATCTAGTAGGCTGGAAACACATCATATATGAAGGATTTTTTAAACGGCTTTCAATACGCTGTCGACGGCTTCACGCTCATTAAAGACCCCTCGGTACGCAAATATGTGATGATTCCTATGGCCATCAACATTGCCATCTTCTCCCTAGGCCTGTGGTACGCCATATCCGCATTCAACGGCGCAATGGAGTCGCTAATGCCCAGCATGTTCCCCGACAGCCTGAACTTAGCTAGCTGGCTAAGCTGGGTGGAAAGCGCTTATCAATGGTTTTTAAGCCTATTCGGCTGGATTGAATACCTGCTCTGGAGCCTGTTTGTCATCTTGTACTTATTAATCGTGTTCTACGGCTTCACTGTCGTCGCCAATCTTATCAGCGCGCCTTTCAATGGCTTTTTTTCTGCTGCAGTAGAACGACTATTGTTAGACGAGGAAGTCGACCCAGGGCATATAGAGCGCAGTATGACCGAAGAAGTTAAAGTCGCCCTGATCGGCGAGACCCGCAAAATGCTCTACACCCTAAAATGCCTGATTCCTTTGCTATTACTATTCCTTGTTCTATTTTTCATGCCCGTGGTGAATAGCTTAATCCCCGTGATCTGGTTCCTATTCAGCGCTTGGATGCTATCCATTAACTATGCGGATTACCCCATGGCTAACCATGGACTCGTATTCAACCAAGAAAAAGACATTCTCAAACAACGCCGTCGCCTATCGATAGGCTTCGGCAGCGCCATCATGTTCATGACCATGGTACCCGTGCTAAATTTTTTTGCGGTACCAGTGGGTGTAGCGGGGGCGACTAAGTTATTTCATGAGCGGTTGAGGGGGGATGTCGAGGGGCAGAAGGTTAGGGTGCTGGGTTAAT
>CAZBWS010000019.1:0-14745 GCA_964495705.1 uncultured Gammaproteobacteria bacterium | reverse complement strand
AAATAGAACGCGCCCTCGGGTGCAGATTTAATCGCAAAGCCCAAGCCCTGCAATGCAGGTAGCAAATAATCCCTGCGCGCCTGAAATTCTGTTCTGCGCTGTTCCAATATAGAAATAGTATCTGGCTTAAAGGCAGCCAATGCACCGTATTGGGCGGGCGTAGACGCCGCCAGAAAGAAGTTCTGTGCCTGACAGTCTATTGCAGGCATATAAGCCTGTGGCGCTAATAGCCAACCCGCACGCATGCCGGTCATACCGAAATATTTGGAAAAGCTGTTAATTACAAATACATGATCATAGTTGGCTAGGTACTGTGCCGCCGTGTGCTCTTCTATGCCATAGGTCAAACCTAGATAAATCTCATCAACGATCAATAACAGCCCGCGCTGCTGGCATAGCCGAACAATATCTTCCAGTTCACCAGCAGGAATCAACGTCCCCGTCGGGTTGCTAGGAGATGCCAACATCACCGCCTTAGTACTGGTGTTCGCAGCCTGCTCTATCAACTCAACCGTCAGCTGATACCCCGTGGAATGATCCGTAGGAATACATACATCCACACCACCAAACATTCGCACAAAATGCCGATTGCAGGGGTAGCCGGGGTCGGCCATCAACACTTCATCCGCAGGATTAATGATTGCCCCCAAGATCAACTGCAATGCCCCCGACGCTCCAGGGGTAATAGCTACCTGCTCTGCATCCACGGCTACCGAATAACGGCTCATATAAAACTGCGCCACTGCATTGCGTAGCGCAGGCAAGCCCAAGGACGGCGTATAGTGGGTCAAACCCTGCTGCAATGCGGATATGCTGGCCTGAACAACTGGCTCTGGCGCGCTAAAGTCTGGCTCACCGACTTCTAGGTGGATAATGTCGCGCCCCTGTGCTTCTAGCGCTTTCCCTTGGGCGAGTATATCCATGACATGAAAGGGGGCTATTTTCTCAATGCGTTGGGCTATTTTGTTATTCACAGGGGCTTCACAATTATTCAACAATGTTCATTGTAAACACATAGACCCGCGCTGGGTATCTGTTAGTATTTATTCCATTAACCAATAACCAAGAAATACCATGAAGCTTTTCGCCTACATCTTATTACCCACCCTTTTTAGCCTATCCGCATTTGCAATGGACTTGCCAGAACACCAACCCACCCCTGGCGGTGTGGCTATAGTTGAATTAGGCGAAGCCAGTGGAACACAGGCACCGCATATTTTACGTGGCAAGAAACGTGTTGCGGTTGTTGCCCACGAAGGCAGCTGGAAAGCTATCGTTGGCATTCCGCTCTCCAGTAAGCTGGGGGATAAAAAACTCACCCAGAAAGGCACACAAAAAAGCTTTAAATATCGTGTTGAAGGCAAGCAATACCCAGAGCAGCGCTTAATCATTAAGAATAAAAACAAGGTTAACCCCAACACCGACTCTCAGGCACGCATCAAATCCGAGCGCACGCTTAAATGGCGCGCGAAAAACCATTTCCGCAATATTGCCCAGCCTGACTTTTCTATGCAACTCCCCGTTAAAGGCCCCTATTCCAGCCGCTTTGGTTTAAAACGCTTTTTTAATGATCAACCGCGCAACCCCCATGGCGGACTAGATATTGCCGTGCCCCGCCATACGCCTATTTATGCACCTGCAGACGGGAAAGTAGCCGAGGCCAAGGATTTCTTTTTCAGTGGCAACTGTGTATTTATCGACCACGGTCAAGGCTTAACGAGTTTCTATGCACATATGACTGAAATAGAGGTTGAAGCGGGGCAAATGATCAAACAAGGTGATTTACTGGGCACGGTGGGCGATACAGGCCGAGTAACGGGACCTCACTTACACTGGTCTATCGGCTTAAATGGCACTTGGGTAGACCCCAGCCTATTCTTATCGGCCGCTGATCGCCCCAAAGAAAAATAGCTGTCACTAGCCCTAGGCGCCAAGCTCATCTATTATTGATAAACTATAAGGATAATCAGAGCTAGTATGAAAGGCGTATTCAAACTGTTTGCAGACTTCAGCGCAAATAGTGAAACTTTGCGCGGGCTTCGTAATAAAGCCCATATCAATGCACTTTACACTGTGATTTTGATATGTGTCATAGTGGGCCTTTTTTATATCTTCGCGCCTATTCAGAACACCATTGCTCGAAACGTCATTGTACTTAGTACGTTTACTCTCGCTGCACTTTATAGTGCGGCACTTATTTCCACCAAGTATACGGATATAGGAGGGGCAACGGGCTATTTTTCAACCATATGGACAGCGATTATCATTTTATTCTTATGTTGCGTTAGTCAAGGCGTACCCTACTCTGATGCCAGCCCCTTAATAATCGCTCCAATCGTGATGTCATTTTGCTTTCTCGGCTTGCGAGGAGGGATAATTTTAAATGTACTTTTCTTATGCTGTTTCACTAGCCTGGGCATTGCAGCACTTTCTGGCGTAGTCTTTATCGACTTGATTGACACTAAGCTGGAAAGCTTAAGTCAAATGATCATATGGGGAGTATGTCTTATCGCATTGATATCCGTGCTATTCGCCTATGAGGAGATGCTACTCAAGCTACAGTACCGCAGGGGCGGTAGCGAAACTGACTTACGTCAAAAAGCCAGTGATAAAAGGCAGTATCCTATTGTTACGCGCGAAGATTTCGAGCATTTTTTACATGAAGCTGAACAGCGTTGTATTCAATATGAAAACAGCCTAGTACTTAGCTGCATTCACCTACCCGCCAGCCCACCTGACTTTATTCTAAAATGTATGCAAGAAATACAGCCCTTACTAAGGAGTGTCGACACTCTCGTACGCACCGGTGAATATACTATTAGCATTACATTAGAAAACATGACCAGCGAAATGAATGCTAAGCACTTCTTGGACTGCCTAAACCAACACCTTATCGACAGCGAGATATTTTCTTCAACACAAGCGTTCAAACTAAGCTATGCCTGTATGCCGGGGCCTTGTAATAGCTGGCAAGACTTGGTCCGTCTTACCAAACCTTACTACTCGCAAACCAACCTTTCTACGGCGCTACCAAAGTCGGAGTCCTATGTTTCAAGTTGACTCAACAACGACGCCAAGTTTAGCCAAAAACACTATTTCAGATCTTCGCACTAGGATTAGTTATGTTGCTATTATTGGCCTGCTTAGCATCACACTTATGGCTGGAACATACTACGCAGTAATCAGCACGGGCAACCTGCCATCTATCAAACTCATTTTAGTGATTGCGGTCGTTTCCAGTATATTATTTGGCTGTGCTTTATTAGGCTTGAAATTCACGCATCAATATCAAGCGATAGGTCATTTCACACAATTTTGGCTATTTATTTTACTGTTCAGCTTGCTCACCTTTGTCGGCGGGGGCATAAGTCACTCTTCACTTTATCCCTTTGTTTTTTTGAGTATTAGCATCGCCTTTTGCTCCCTTGGGCGCACTATGGGGCTATTGTGGTCAGCATTATATGTATTTGGCTTTTACTTTATTGCCATCTTAGAGCATACAGGGTTCGAATTTCCCTACTTAATCCGCACCCCTCACTTCTATGCCAGCACACTAATAATATGGACTCTCAACTTGGTATTAATCAGTTTACTACTGGGTGTTTATGAATGGATGCTAGTCACTTTAAATAATGAACACGGGGGCAATTACAGTAGACTCTATCAAAAATATGACAGCAAGAGCTTCAATACGACAATTATTGATAATGCCGTGTTCAACAACTATTTACAGCATGCTATTAGCCGCAATGACAACTATCAAGATCTACTTGGTATTCATTGTATCGACCTACGCATTAACGTTGACACACTACAAGAAGAGCTTATTCTTAATGCTTACCAAAGGGCCTCTCGACTCAGCCGCAAAACAGACACCCTCATAAGGGTTAATAAAAGCTGCTTAATTATCATTATAGAAAACCTAAACAGTCCGGCAGGGCATGAATTAATAAGTAAAGATCTTCATAAACACATTATGCAACCCTATTTTATCGACGGTTTTAAAGTCCCTTTTACTCCGAGTATCAGCTCTGTTCTCTACCCCAACGACACTCTCGCCCTAGAAAGTTTATTGAATAAGATAAACACCAAAAAAAAGGCAGCCTAAGCTGCCTTTTTCGATTATATTGAAAGCAGTTTACTGAACAGCTTCAACAATATCACCATCAACTTTGATCTCTACACGACGATTTTTAGCTCTACCAGCAACAGTATCATTTGTGGCAATCGGCTGTGACTCACCATAACCCTTAGGAATGATTTTATTAGAAGCGATTCCTTTTGAAACTAGGTATGCCTTAACCGCATCGGAACGCTTCTGTGAAAGATTTTGATTGAAACTTGCTGGGCCACTACTATCAGTATGACCTTCAACTGTTACAGACTTCAGGCCGTTACCCACTTTATTTAATTTAACGACGAGGCTATCTAGTTCCGCTTTACCTGCATTGCTCAAATTGGCACTACCCGTATTAAATGAAGCACCTGAAGCTAGAGATATTTTTTTCAGGCCCGCTAATAGCGCTTGCTGTTTTTTCTTCATAGCGGCTTTAGCAGCTTGAGCACGTTGGCGAGCTGCAGCTTCCATAGCCTTTTTCTTAGCTGCCATACCATCATCTACAACTGGAGCTGGAGCTGGAATCTGGCGCTTAACCACAGCTCCACCATGACACTCTGCATCATCAGCTGCATCATGATTAATAGTTTGTACACAATCACCTGAGGCATTTTTCACAAATTCGCCCGATGAATTTTTCCAATGGCTAGACTCATGCGCCTGTGCAACACCAAAAGCAAGAGTGGAAAGAGTGATGGCTAATGCAGTCTTTTTCATTGTTAGTTCCTTGTGGTTAAGAGTAGCTCTACTATAGCCAACTAAGACAAAAAACAAAGCATAAAAAGTATATTTTTTCGTTAAATTGTATGTATAGGGTGAAAATTGAATCTAATCTAACGCTTTTTACGCTTTTTCTTCTCTTCCGAGATACGCCGCTTAACAATATGTGCTCGGCGTGCGTTATGCTCGTTATCTTCAGGTTTTGGTCTAGGTTTGTCTTTATAGGGGTTATCCCCCGACTTAAACTCCAAATGCAAAGGCGTACCTTGCAGCTTTAAACGCTTAATAAAATGGTTAATAAGATAGCGTTTATAGCTATCTGGCAAGTCTTCAACCTTATTGCCGTGAATAATAATACGCGGCGGGTTCTTTCCACCTTGGTGAGCATAACGCAGTTTACTACGGCGACTGCCAATCATCGGCGGCTGGTGAACCAAGGTAGCCTCTTGCATTAAGTCCGTTAACTTATTGGTTGGCATCACCATCATGGCTGAATCATAGGCGCGATGTACGGCTTCCAGGATGTGTCCCACACCAGTACCGTGCAAAGCAGAAATAAAGTGGAATTCAGCAAAATCGATGAAATTTAAACGGCGTTCTAGCTCTACTTTCACACGATCGCGTTCATCGGGGTGCATGCCGTCCCACTTATTAATCACAAACACCAGTGCTCGACCTTGGCTAAGTACTTGGCGCAACAGTGTTAAGTCTTGTTCGGAAATGCCTTCGCGGGCACTAATCACCTGCAACACCACATTCGCTTCACCAATTGCTTGAAAAGCTTTAATGACGCTGAATTTTTCAACCGTTTCACTAATACGAGCACGGCGGCGAATACCCGCAGTATCAATCAAGGTGTACTTACCGCCATCGCGATGCTCAAAGGGAATGAAAATACTATCGCGCGTCGTGCCCGGTTCATCAAAAGCTAACACCCGCTCTTCACCTAGAATACGATTGATGAGAGTTGATTTACCCACATTTGGACGTCCTAATACGGCGATACGAATGCCACCGTCTTCATCTTCTTCAGGCTCTTCTGAAAAATGATCAGGTAATGCCGCATAAATAGTTTCCATTAGCTGGCGGACGCCGCGCCCTTGGCTGGCGGCAATCGCATAGGGCTCACCCAAACCTAAGGCATAAAAGTCAGCGGAAACCTGCGCGGCATTCATGCCGTCAACTTTATTGGCCAGTAAAAATACCGGTTTACCCTTGCGGCGAATCTCCTTGGCGATGGTTTCATCTGCTGCATTCAATCCATCGCGGGAATCAACCAAGAAAAGAATCACATCCGCCTCATCCATAGCCTGCTGAGCTTGGGATGCCATAAGGCTATCCATATCGTCTTCGTCACCGTTCAAACCGCCGGTATCGACAACAATATAGGCATACTCCCCTAGTTTGCCGTCACCATATTTACGGTCGCGTGTCAGGCCTGGATAATCAGCGACAAGCGCATCCCGCGTTTTGGTCAGGCAATTAAACAGTGTGGATTTGCCAACATTCGGTCGGCCAACGAGGGCGAGTACAGGTTTCATAGGCGCGGATTATACCTGTGCACAGGTCAATCAGCTAATGTAGATAGGCTACTCAAGCCTAGTTTTCATGTCAGCTAGCGAGGAATAAGGCAGGATTACTTAAAAGCCATGTACCTTGTGGCCGTTAAAGGACAATTCGCCCTGCTTCAGCTCAACGCTACTCCAGTAGGTTCCTTGGTTTTTACGCACTAACCCCTGTGCAACAACAACGCTAAGCTGCTGGCTAGCTGCATCCTGTGCCAGTGCATTCAGCTGTTCTTCGGGTAATTTACGTTTCAGGTGGAGGTATTTTTTTGACAGTTGGAATTTATCCTGAACCCCCGAGTTTGCCAATATATTGTGTAATAGCCCTTGGGGCAGGCTTAACTCTGCGCTCATATTTACCGCCTTGAGCAGATCTCTAGGTGCCATTTCAGCAACACCTTTTAACTCTGGAACTTGCGTGCGCAAAAAGCCTTCGCTGCGACCTTCTGGTAAGTTTGCTTCAAAATGGGCAATTTCAAACTCAGTTCCAGACAGCAAAACCGGAGCCCGTTGTTTAACCTGCTGTTCTAACCCTAGTATTAGCTCGGCCAAACTGGTGGGCGCTTGCTCAGGTTTCAATGCAGTCAGTATTGCTTCATTAATACCGCGCAATATCGAATCTAGCCTTAGCTGTTTTAAATCTAAGGAGGGGGTTTTGACACTCTCTGCCTCTAGTAAATACTGAATATTGCTCAGGCGATCGAACTCTGATAACTGTATCTTTTGTTTTAGGCCAGTGAGTAAAAAGTCCTGTTTAGCTTGCTGGATTCTCGCTGACAATAGCTCAATCGACAATGCGCCAAGCGGTAATACCGCATCACCGCGACTAAAATCAAAATCCACTGCCAAACCTGAAACCGACCAACGCTGTGTATTTTTCAAGGCCAAACGTAAGTCAGGAACCTTCAATGCGCCATAGATACGCTTTTCTGATTGAGCAAAATGTAGCTCCCCCTCTGAGCTAGCCACATCTAAACGCCCTTCTACATGCTCATTGCGGTAGCCCAGAAAGCGCCAATCAATATCAATATTTCCCGCAAAGTCCACCACACTGGCAAACTTTAGCTCTGGCATAACAAAGGGCCACTGGGCTTGAGAAAAATCTAGACGTGACAAGCCAGAGACAAATAAGGGCTGAAAGTTGCCCTGCTTTAACTGTGTCCACGGCAATGGACCATGCATGAGCTTATGGTGCAATATCAAGCTTTGATCTTGCCCTTGCCAGCCTATGCGCATTGTATATTCCGAGCTAAACCAGCCACGCTGATAATGTATAGGCTCTATGCGGATATGCTGTAATTGGTAGTTGTTTAAACTGTCATGTAACGCGGAAACATCTTGAGTAATTCGCTGCTGTAGCCAATAACCACATAGCAGTGGCGCAACTGTGGCCACAACAGCGCTTAATAGCACGCCATAACTAAATAGTTTGGGCCAGCGAATACTCACTTAACCTGGCTTATTTTCCTGTAGCTGAAAAGCAGTCAATTCGCCTTCGCGATCTAACATATAGACTGTTTCGCCGTCGACAATAGCGGGAGTAATATAGCCTTCGTCATCGTAGCGTTTGCGGCCTATCAAGCGTCCGTCCACCGTACTTAAAATATGTACATAGCCTTCAAAATCACCCACTACAATGTAGTCTCGTAAGTTAGCCGGCGCCGTCAGGTGGCGTGCACGCAGCTTATCCTGTACCCAGAGTGTCGCTCCATTACTCTTATCCAAACCCCATAATTGAGAGTTTTCATCTCCCAAAAATAGAGATCCTTCATTATCCAAGTCCATACCGGAATAGACTGAAATATCTCGCGCCCATAAAATCCGCCCAGTCTCCCTCGCTACCGCAGCAACCCTGCCCTGATAAGAAGCAGCATAGATTAGACCGCCATCAACGACGGGGCGTGCGTCCACATCCGTCATACGCTGTAGCTCTGTACGCCCTTGAGGAACACCAATAGGCGCCTCCCATACAACGCGACCATCCAGAATGGAGAATGCCAATACGCGGCCATTCGCCATTCCAGTTAAGACTAGCTCATTATCCACGACAGGAGCGCTGGTACCTCTTAAGCTCAAAGAAGGTAAGCTACGACGGTTCGTCCAAACCACTTCACCACTATTATTGGCTATACCGTGCAATGCGCCATCGGAAGTCTGTACTACAACCATGCCTAGGCCTGCATTAGGCGCTGCTAACACTTCACCACTGAGCTGTGTACGCCACATTAAACGGCCGTCAGACTTACTTAAGGCAAATAACTCGCCCTCCTGTCCACCTAAATATAGTGTTCCATCCGCAGCACCCACTGCGGCGCTTATTGCAACTTTTAGTTTTTGGCGCCACTGTTTTTTGCCGGTCAATTTATCATAGGCCGTGACTACGCCGCGGTGGTCACTAACATAGATGAAATTGCCGTGTATCAACGGTTGCAAGCCCAGCAGGAAGTCACCGCTACCCTTACCGGTATTGGCTTTCCAAAGCTTTTTAAATGTGACTTCTTGCTGAATCTTAGTTAATTCTGCGGGTGGCTCTGCAGTATCTTTCAAACTACTACAGGCACCCAAAAAAGCCAGACTCAATACAACATAGGCCTTAAAAAAAGTGCGCATTAATTAAGAATCCAATAAATCGACATTACCCAAATCATCACGCTTCATCTGCAAAACTTGTTGATTGGTTGAAGCAGGCTGTGCCTTAAGTGCCTTATCATAGGCAATACGTGCTGTTGTTAGATCGTTTTCAGCAATCGCAATATCCCCCAGCAATTCGTTCAAGCGCGCACCAAAACTCTCAGGAAAACGAGCTTCTAACGTTGATTTAGCTTGTGCTGCATCACCATTAGATAGTTGTAAGCCCGCTAATCGAAGACGTGCAATCAAGGTAAAGCTGTCTGTTGATGCATTATCAACTACCCACTGTAAACGCGTTGCGGCAGCGTCACTATCACCCGCTTCAACATTGGCTCGCGCCGCAGCTAACTGAGCAAGACTAGCGTAATGAGTTTCGTCGTACTGAGTGACAATACCGTCAGCAATAGCAGGTACTGCATCAAAGAGTGACTCATTTACGCTTTCCATAATCTGCATATACTGAGAAGACGCAGCTTCTTGGCGTCCTTGGTTATAGTTTTGCCAGCCCTGCCAGCCGACTAAACCACCAACACCAATAACAATGCCTGCAATTACAGAAACTGCATTTTCAGACCACCACGTTTTTAACGCGTCAATCTGTTCCTGTTCGGATTCGTAGATCTCTACCATTTTTTAAAACCTATACTAATAATTGTTTAACTGTTGTTACCAAGTCAGCCATTGCCACAGTGGATTGCTCCCCTCCCTGCATTGGCTTAACCACAATTTCATTGCGGGCAGCTTCTTCACCACCACAAATTAAAGCGAGCCTGGACTGTGCCTTGTCCGCTTTTTTAAATTGACTCTTTAAGCTGCCGCCACCACAGTGAACCTGCACTGATAAATCTGACGCATTGTTGCGCAATAACTCCGCCACCGCAAAGGCTTGCGCCTGATCATCCGCACTCAAACTCAGCACATAGACATCTAAATTGGCTTTTGGTTGCCAATCCGCCTGATCTTCTAATAAGGCGAGTAAACGTTCCAAGCCCATGGCAAAGCCGACAGCAGGGGTGGCCTTGCCACCGAGCTGCTCGACCAGTCCATCATAGCGGCCGCCGGCACAGATGGTTCCCTGAGCGCCTAGCTCTTCGGTGATCCACTCGAATACCGTATGGCAGTAATAATCCAAGCCTCGCACTAGACGCGTATTCACTACAAAATCAATACCCGCTGCATTAAGCAACGTCTTTAGTGTTTCAAAGTGAGCTTTGGATTCTTCACCTAAGTACTCCATCAAGCTAGGCGCATCAACATTGATCGCTTTCACTTGAGGGTTTTTACTATCTAGGATTCTCAATGGGTTGCTGTGTAAACGGCTTTTCGCCTCTTCATCCAAGCTATCCGTATGGGACTCATAATAAGCAATTAGCTTTTCCCGATACACTTGGCGTTCATACGGTGTACCTAAGGTATTTAGCTCTAGGCGTACATTCTGTAAACCCAATGTCTTCCACAAACGGGCACTCATCATAATGAGTTCGGCTTCGATATCCGCCCCCGCCAAACCATAGGTTTCCACACCTAACTGGCGAAACTCACGATAGCGACCTTTCTGTGGGCGCTCATGTCGATACATGGTCCCCGTATACCAAAGGCGTTGCTGCTGGTTATAGAGCAAGCCATGCTGAATACCTGCACGTACACAACTTGCCGTACCCTCCGGGCGCATAGTCAAACTGTCACCATTGCGATCCGCAAAGGTATACATTTCCTTTTCAACAATATCCGTAACATCACCTATAGAACGACAAAATAACTCGGTATTTTCTAGTACAGGTGTACGTATTTCACTGTAGTTGTAGCTGTGCATCAACGCGCGCAGCTCCGCCTCTAGCTTTTGCCAAGCGGGAGATTGGTCAGGCAATACATCGTGCATGCCGCGGATAGATTGAATACCTTTTGCCATTACTGCTTACTCAACACTAAATTTAGCGACATTGTTATCGCGAATGTGCTCACTAAAATTGAATGTCTTGCCTTGAAATTTCAGTTCAAGTTGTCTGGCGTCACCTAAAAACACACTAAAAGGTGCCTTGCCCGTGACTGTCTGCTGACCATCATTTTTATCCAATAGGCCATATACAAGCTTGAAGTTAGAACTATCGCGAATATCCGCCCATGAAGGCCCTTTAGCAGTAAAGGTTAAACTGTCGTCGCCTTGTGGAGCCGCAGGTTTAATCGAGGCCGGCGTTACTTCATTTGGTACTTCTATGGCAGCTGTAGGAGCCAATTCCAAAGCCTCACCCTCAACAGGGGCTTCTATACTGCTCTCTGGTACTAGCAAAGACGGATCTAAATTCAACGCTATTTCAGGCAACACAGAAACAGTTTCTTGTATGTTATTTACGGGCTCTGCATTCTTATTACTCAGAGAGTTAACAGCCCACACGCCAAGCAGCACTACCACTAATACCAATATAGTCACTGTCACCCAGACCATAGAGGGGTCACTGGCTTTACGCTGTTTTTCAGCCGCGGAAGTACTACCTAAATTAGGGTCAAGCTGCTTATGAGTTGCGTAGACATGTAAAATCTTATCCACATCAAGGGCAAGCTCTATAGCAATCGCTCGAATATAGCCCCGCACAAAGGCTGGGGCAGGTAATTCGTCAAACTGTTCAGCTTCTAAAAATTCAATAGTGGTGACATGTAAATTTAATTTATCGGCAAGATCTACCTGAGATAAATTTTTAGCTTCACGTGCATCTTGTATTGATTTGCCTAAGTCAAGATTGACTGGTGTTTCAGCCTCTTGTTGTGTAACTTCGTTTTTTTTCATAATGGTGATTTAGTATTTATTTTCTAGTGGACTCAGCTTGAATAAGCTTTTGTGCTTCTACTGAGTCTGGGTATTTATTTTTTAGTAATAGTCCAAAACTTGACGCGGCCTCTTTATCGCGTAGCTGCCAAGCCAGTCGAATACCCAGCCACAAGCTCTCTGAAGACTTGGCTGAGCGTTGATAAAAACGGTCTAAGTAATTTTTAGATACCGCATAGCGGCCTTTCAAATAATTCAGCTTAGCCATTTGATACAAAGCGGTTGGCAACGTTTTGTTCCGTTGTAGCGCTTTGCGCAAGAAAGACTCTGCACGCTCAAAATCCGGCACATCTAATAGGCAAGCACCCGCATTAGAGAAAGCATACTCAGGAGTACGATATAAAGGGTCTAATAATGCCTTCTGGAATTGCTCTACGGCTAATTCAATTTCACCCTGGTTACACAAAAAAGTACCGTAATTATTTAAAACCTGAGAGTCTTCTGGTGCTAGTTTCAAGGATTTTTTAAAATACTTTGCAGCCTCTTCAGTTTTCCCCAACTCATTTAACAATAGCGCATAAACGCTATTGGCCTGTATTGATTTGGGGTTTTGACGCAAGGCTTTTTCTAGCTTGTCATTCGCCGCACCCAAGTGCCCTTCTTGCAAATAAGAAGCGCCGAGCTGAGTATTTGCATCGGCTGCTTTTACTAAGTTTTCTTTACTTGGCTTACTCTTCACTTGTACGCATGCGGATACGCTAAAAACAATCAATATCAAGAGTATTGTCTTAAAACTACTCATTTATTTTTCCTTAGTACCAAAGCGTGGCTCTACAAATTTCAAGTGGCGACTGCTGCGGTCCTGTACCTTACCTACCAACTGGCCACAAGCTGCATCAATATCATCGCCACGCGTCTTGCGCGGGAACACGAATATGCCATAAGTATTCAGTATGCGCATGAATTCTTTAATGCGCTGAGCCGAAGAACGCTTATACCCAGAATTAGGGAAGGGATTAAAGGGAATCAAATTCACCTTAGCCTCTCTACCCTTGAGCAACTTACCCAGCTCATGGGCATGCTCGCGCTCGTCATTGACCTTTTCCAGCATCACGTACTCATAGGTCACGTGGCGTTTATTACCTGCGGCAACATAGGCATCGCACTCCGCCATCAATTCCTTGATCGGGTGCTTTTTGTTGATCGGTACTAGCTCGTTGCGCAGCTCATCATTGGCCGCGTGCAAGGATACCGCCAAGGCCGAGTTAGTATCCTGAATCATACGCTGCATGGCAGGCACTACCCCCGAAGTACTAATCGTGACCTTGCGTTTAGACAAGCCATATAAATTATCGTCCATCATCATATTGACTGACTGGATCACGCTCTTATAGTTCATCAAGGGCTCGCCCATGCCCATCATCACCACATTGGTTAAACGCTCGCCCAGGCCAGCCTCTTCCAGTGTGCGACGGGCAATCCATACTTGCCCGATGATTTCTGCCACCGACAAATTGCGGCTAAAGCCTTGGCGTGCGGTGGAACAGAAGGAACAATCTAGCGAGCAACCCACCTGAGAAGAGACGCACAAAGTGCCGCGGTTATCTTCAGGGATAAATACCATCTCGACCTTGTTGCCAATGCCAGAGGTTTGCTTGCTCGCGGTGGAGACATTATCTAAATCCAACACCCACTTGCGGGTGCCATCAGCAGATTTTTGCTCCAGAGAAATTTGGGGGACACGTATTTCTGCATTGGCCAACAGCGTTTCACGCAGGGCCTTGCTGAGGTCGGTCATTTCCTCAAAGTTATCCACGCCACGCTGGTGAAGCCATTTCACCACCTGTGTAGCGCGAAAGGGCTTCTCCCCCATCTCGGAGAAGAAGCCCTTCATTTGCTCAAGATCAAACTCGAGCAGATTGGTTTTGGCTGTATCAGTCAAAGGTCAATCTCTTATATCGCTATGCTATTAACGCTTGCGAGGTGCAACAGTTACTTCGCCAGAGAAGAAGTAAGCAATCTCACGCTCAGCAGACTCAGCGCTGTCAGAACCATGAACCGCGTTCTCGTCGATGCTCTGCGCGAAATCAGCACGGATAGTGCCAGCAACGGCGTCAGCTGGGTTAGTCGCGCCCATTAGGTCGCGGTGTGCAGCAATCGCGTTCTCGCCTTCAAGCACCTGAACGATAACAGGGCCAGACGTCATAAAGCTTACCAAGTCACCAAAGAAAGGACGCTCTTTGTGCTCTGCGTAGAAACCGCCAGCTACTTCGTCGTCTAGCTGAGTCATTTTAGCAGCAACGATGCTCAAACCTGCTTTTTCAAAGCGAGTGTAGATCTCACCGATTACGTTCTTAGAAACAGCGTCAGGCTTGATGATAGATAGTGTGCGTTCTACGGCCATGGGAACTCCAAATAGTTAAAAAATAACGAGAAAATAGTTAAGGGCGGGATTTTACGCGCCTTTGGGGGGTAATACCAATGAATAAAGCCCTGAGTTTCAGGGCTTTGGGGTGTTTTGTCGGGGTTTGTGGGTGGAATGTAGTGCTGGCTTGGGGAATGGGGTGTTTTTGGGATATCCACATTGATTAATGCGAAGCGGGGATTGAGTGCTTTGGAGTGTTTGGGGATCGCTGTTGGGCTTCGCAGGCTCAGCGCCAACCTACGGTGATTTGCTCGGCTTACGGGTTACTCTCGTTTCCAAGAAGTCCATGCTGTAAATAACCCCAAAAGAGTCATAAGGGCATAGAAGCATGCGACTTCTGGCTGTATTTCCCCCCAGCCGGAACCATACCTTGAAGAAATGGAATAACCTGTAAAATATTCAGAAACTGTACTAACAAAACAGAATATTGAAAAAAGACACCAACCTATAAACCTATCGGTCATCTACTTTCCTAATCCTTCTCCTCAATCCAAGCCATCTGAATCGCTTCTAATATCCGCTCTCC
>CAZBWS010000018.1:2092-32062 GCA_964495705.1 uncultured Gammaproteobacteria bacterium | reverse complement strand
AATTTGCCAGCAACTGACTTCCCTATGAAGGCGGGTTTGGCTCAGCGCGAGCCTAAGATGCTCAAGCAATGGCAGGAGAAGGAGCTGTATAAGAAGATTCGCGAGGCGCGTCAAGGCGCTAAGCCTTTCTATCTGCACGACGGTCCTCCTTATGCCAATGGTGATATTCATATTGGTCACGCGGTGAATAAAATCCTGAAGGACATTATCCTTAAGTCGAAGACCTTGAGTGGCTTTGATGCGCCCTACGTGCCGGGCTGGGATTGCCACGGCCTGCCGATTGAGCTGCAGGTGGAAAAGAAGGTCGGTAAGCCCGGCAAGAAGGTCACCCCTGCCGAGTTTCGCGCGGCCTGCCGTAAGTATGCGATGACTCAGGTGAACAAGCAGCGCGATGATTTTGTGCGCCTAGGTATTCAGGGTGAGTGGGATAACCCCTATCTGACCATGGACTTCCAGTTTGAGGCGGACATTGTGCGCAGCTTGGGCCGCATAGTCGGCAACGGCCATTTGCACAAGGGGCACAAGCCGGTGCACTGGTGCATGGACTGTGGCTCTGCCCTGGCGGAAGCGGAAGTGGAGTACGAGAACAAAATTTCTCCAGCGATCGACGTGGAGTTTGCTGCGGTGGACGCGGCGGCGGCGAATAAGCTGTTTGGTCTAGATAGTCAGGATTCCCTGTCCTTTGTTATCTGGACGACCACGCCATGGACACTGCCTGCTAACCAAGCGGTAGCACTGCACCCCGATTTGGAATACCAGCTAGTGGAAGCGGGCAACCATCGTATAGTGCTTGCTACTGACCTGACTGAGTCAGCATTAGCTCGCTATGAGCTAGAAGATTTCACCGTGTTGGGCGCGGCCAAAGGCTCAGCTTTTGAAAACATGGCGCTGCAGCACCCTTTCTACGAGCGCCAAGTGCCAGTGATCTTAGGTGATCACGTCACCACAGATGCAGGTACGGGTGCGGTACATACCGCCCCTGGCCACGGCCAAGATGACTTCGTGGTTGGCAATAAGTACGGCCTAGAGGTATACAATCCTGTGGGTGCTAACGGTGTATTTCTACCCGACACTGAGTTGTTTGCCGGCGAGCATGTAAACAAGGCCAACCCCAAGATTATCGAGCTGCTGCAGGAAAAAGGCGTATTGGTGAAGGCGGCGAAACTGGATCATAGCTATCCACACTGCTGGCGCCATAAAACACCCATTATCTTCCGTGCGACGCCCCAGTGGTTTATCAGCATGACGCAGAATGGTTTGCGCGACAAGGCGAATGTAGAAATCGCCAAGACCGAGTGGATTCCTGACTGGGGGCAGGCGCGTATCGAGAAAATGGTTGAGACGCGTCCGGACTGGTGCATTTCCCGTCAGCGCACTTGGGGTGTACCGATCACCTTGTTTATTCACAAGGAGACGGAAGAGCTTCACCCGCGCAGCGTTGAGCTATTTGAAGACATCGCCAAGCGTGTTGAAGAAAAAGGCGTTGATGCTTGGTTTGACCTAGAGCCGCAAGAGTTGCTGGGCGACGAGGCGGACCAGTACCTTAAGGTTATTGATACTTTAGATGTCTGGTTCGACTCTGGCGTAACGCACACAGCCGTGCTGGAGCGTCGCGATTACTTGAGTGTGCCTGCTGATTTGTATTTGGAGGGCTCTGATCAACACCGCGGCTGGTTCCAGTCTTCTTTGCTGGCATCGATTGGTGTGCGTGATACCGCGCCCTATAAACAGGTGTTGACCCACGGCTTTACCGTCGACGGCGACGGCCGCAAGATGTCCAAGTCACTTGGCAACGTCATCAAGCCGCAGGAAATCTATAACAGCTTGGGCGCGGATATTTTGCGCTTGTGGGTGTCGTCTACGGACTATACTAATGAGATGACTGTGAGTCAGGAAATCCTTAAGCGCATGGCGGACTCCTACCGCCGTATGCGCAATACCATGCGCTTTCTGCTGTCTAATCTGAACGGCTTTGACCCGGCTAAGGATATGCTGCCCGCGAATGAAATGTTGGCCTTGGATCGCTGGGTGGTGGACGCGGCTTCGCAGCTTCAAGATAAGGTATTGGCAGATTACGAAGTGTATAACTTCCACGGCATCTATCAGTCAGTACACAATTTCTGTTCGGGTGAGCTGGGAGGCTTCTACCTGGATGTCATCAAAGATCGTCAGTACACGGCGCAAGAGTCGTCGCAGGCGCGCCGCTCCTGCCAGACCGCTATGTTCCATATTTTAGAGGCGATGGTGCGCTGGCTAGCACCGATCATTAGCTTCACGGCAGATGAGGCTTGGGCGGCCATGCCGGGCGAGCGCGGTGAGACGGTATTCATTGAAGAGTGGTATGAGGGCTTATTTACCCTAGATGATGGCGAAGCCCTGGGGCGTGAATACTGGGCTCAGCTATTGGAGCTGCGCCAAGTGGTGGCCAAGCAGATGGAGCCTATGCGTAAGGCCAAAGAAATTGGCTCCTCCCTACAGGCGGAAGTTGTCGTGTATGCGGATGGCGAGCTGGCGACCAACTTTAATAAGTTGGGTGACGAGCTGCGCTTTGTAATGATTACCTCCACTGCGCAGGTGTTGCCGCTGGCAGATAAGCCTGCGGACGCGATTGAGACAGAGGTGGCGGGGGCGAAGATTGCCTTGTCTGTTGCTCCTTCAACGAATGTGAAATGTGAGCGCTGCTGGCATTACCGTGCTGATGTCGGCGTTGTCGCTGAACATCCGGGCTTGTGTCAGCGCTGTGTGGATAACGTTGATGGCAACGGCGAAGTTCGCAAATTCGCTTAGAAGGCATCATTATGAAGTTAAAAATTTGGCCCTTTTATCTTATTTCTGTGGTGGTGATCATACTCGATCAAATCACTAAAATTTGGGCGGACACTGTGTTGAGCTATAGAGAAGTGGTGGAAGTCATGCCCTTCTTTAATATTACCCTAGCTTATAACCCCGGCGCGGCCTTCAGCTTTTTGGCGGATCAGGGCGGCTGGCAGCGCTGGTTTTTTTCGGTGTTGGCGATTGTAGTAAGTATTGTCTTGATTGTGTGGATCAAGAAGCTGAAAGAAGAAGAGTATAGCTTGGGTTATCCATTGGCTTTAATTCTCGGTGGTGCTATTGGCAATGTGATTGACCGCATCGCCTACGGCCATGTGATTGATTTCTTAGATGTGTATTATAAAAACCATCACTGGCCGGCCTTTAATATTGCCGACTCGGCGATCTGTGTGGGCGCTGTGCTGATGATTTGGATGAGCTTTACAGAAGACAAGACCGAGAACTCGTAACTGCCTAGAACCCCTGTAGGAGCCGCTTGTAACGGCGAGGTGTTTCACAAATCGCCCTGCAAAGGGTTCCTGTAAGCTATCCGCATTAAACCCTCTATGGCATAATCACCGCCATGGAAAAGACTCTCGAAAATACCAAAGTTATCCTTGCTAACCCCCGTGGCTTTTGTGCCGGTGTTGATCGTGCTATCGATATTGTTGAACGTGCGCTGGAGCACTTCGAGGCGCCGATTTATGTGCGCCATGAGGTGGTACACAATAAGTATGTTGTGGGCGAACTGCGCGACAAGGGCGCGGTGTTTGTTGAAGAGTTAGATGAAGTGCCGGATGACTCCACGGTTATCTTTAGTGCCCATGGTGTGTCTAGGGCGGTTGAGCAAGAAGCGGCGCGCCGCGGCTTACAGGTGTTTGATGCCACTTGCCCGCTAGTGACCAAGGTGCACATGGAAGTTGCGCGTTACTCCAAGGCCGATAAAGAAGTTATTATGATCGGTCACGAAGGCCACCCTGAGGTTGAAGGGACTATGGGTCGCTATCAGAAAATGGGTGGCAAGGGCGAAATGTATTTGGTAGAAGACCCTGACGATGTGGCGGCGCTACAGGTGAACGACCCTGAAAACCTCGCCTTCGTGACTCAGACTACCTTGTCTGCGGATGATACCGCTGTCGTCATCCAATCCCTCAAAGATAAATTCCCTTCCCTGGCTTCTCCGCGCAAGGAAGATATCTGCTACGCCACGCAAAATCGCCAAGACGCGATGAAAGAACTGGTCGTCAAGAGCGATCTGGTTTTCGTTGTCGGCTCTAAAAATAGCTCTAACTCCAAGCGCATGGTGGAAATAGGCACTAAAAATGGAGTGGACAGCTATTTGATCGATGGTCCCGAGGACATCAAACCCCAGTGGATCGAAGGCAAAACAGCCATCGGTGTCAGTTCTGGCGCATCGGCTCCAGAAATTCTCGTGCAGCGTGTGCTCGATTATCTGGAAAATCTCGGCGCCGAGATTATCGGCGGTATCACCCGCGCGCCAGAAGGCGTGACCTTCTCGCTGCCTATTGAATTACGCGACTCACGCCTCAAAAACGACTAGAAACCTAGCTGTCTACCGTTTGTCAGTTATTGACAATTGGGAGTCGGTAAAGCGGTGCAATTCATTTTTCTGAGCGTTATAAATACACTTATGAAGAAAGAACGCGGATTTACATTAATAGAGCTCATGGTTACTTTGGCGATTGCAGCCATACTAATAGGAGTTGCTTTGCCTTCCTTTAGAGGCATGATGGAAACCAATAAGGTAGTAGCTGGCATTAATGACCTAGCTACATCTATCCACTTAGCTAAAAATGCAGCATCCGCGCGTAATGCTAGAGTTAATATAGACAGTGTTGGAGGGGCAGCAGACTGGTCGCAAGGCCTAATTATATACGCTGATACGAATGGCTCTGGAGTGTATGAGCCTGCGAATGATGCACTCGTACGCAGTATTCCCCCTATTGCATCAACGACTAATGCTCAGGTTATTCCAACTGTGCCAACACCTACAATTTCTTTTAGTCGCAAAGGGATCTTCCTTGCAGGCGCGGCAGGAGCTCAATTTGTAGTCAATTACTGTGCCCCTAGTATTCACTTCGTGCACGAACGTATATTGACAGTTTCAGTCGCGGGCAGAGTAACTGTAACACGACCAGTTGCCGAACTTTGTTAATAATATGGTTAGAGAAATGAATGTCACCAAAGTAAAAAATATGCGTGGCGTTGGCATGGTAGAGATCATGATAACGCTACTAATAATTGCTGTAGGCTTATTGGGATTGGCTGCAATGCAAACTCAAGCCATGCGTTCTACAACTGATACATTAAAGCGTACGGCAGGCCTGCAAATGGCCACAGAGCTCATCGAACGCATGCATATGAACAGTGCTCAGGCCGTGGTATATCAAAACACATTTGCTGCCTACAGTGCAGCCTGCCCAGCCAACCCAGTCGTGCAATGTAGCGCAGCTACAGTTAATCGAGCGACTGTAGTAGGGGCGCAGTGTAATGCAAGTCAAATGGCTCAGTATGACGCTTGGGAGGTTATGTGCGATCACGGGAATGTGATTAATGGCCGAGGAAAAGGCGCCGCCAATGATTATATAGATCAGCCGCAAGTGGCAATGGTTTGCAATCCCGCAGATTGTTCAGCAGGCAGCACTGTAACTATGACTCTTTTTTGGCAGGGTCGAGCAGACTCAAGAAAAGCCATTGTTGTGCCAGATCAAGTGGTGGTGACATCTTCACTATGAAAATACTCACTAGACAAACAGGCTTGACACTGATTGAGCTAATGATCTCCATGGCGATTGGCTTAGTTGTAATTTCCGCAGCACTAGGCGTCATGGTCTCTAATAAGAGTGCATTTACTTTTGCGGGGAATGAAGTCCGTATACAAGAAAATGGGCGTTTTTCGGGTAGTTATTTAAAAAGCTATATTAAATTAGCTGGCTTCACCGACGCTTTTGACCCTGTAAAAGCAGGGCAGCCAGGGGTAGATGAAGTTATTTATCCTGCCAGCATGGGGTGTACTGGTGGGATGGCAGGCAATTGCTCTATAGATGGCCCGGTGACGGATAGGCTAACGATGTCTTACCATGTGCCGTCGCAGGAGATTGCTTTAAATAATAATTTTGTCACTTGCAATGGCTTCGTTGTAACAGCCGCTAATGCAGGGGCTGTATTTCATGTGGCTGATAGCTTTTATATGAACGTGCCTAATAATACTTTGGAGTGCCAGTCTTTCAACCTTTCCAATGGTGTGAATGTGCCTTTAGGCCCCCCCTTAGTGTTGACGGGGGGTATAGGCGGCTTTCAGGTTTTATATGGGGTCTATACCGATACTGATGCAGAGACTGTTGCTGTCAATCAGCAGTTGGTTTATATGAATGCCACCCAGTTTGCTGCTGTACCGACCCTGGATTCAGCGCGTGTGCGCAGTATCAAATATGCAATGCTAATGGCCAGTGATACAGACACGGGTGACACGACACAAGTTACAGATACTTATTTTTTGTTAGATGCACCACAAATTGATGTAGTTAATGGGCCGATGGCAAAAGTTTTTACGTCAACTGCCCTGCTAAGAAATGGTGGTATTTAATCATATGAAATACCAAGCTTACAAAAAACAATCAGGCGCGGTTTTAGTAACTGCCCTGACTATTTTACTGATAATGACCGTGCTTGCCTTAAGTAGTTTGAGGGGAACAGTGATAAATTCACAGCAGGTGCGCAATATTCAAACGGTTGAAGTGATCAACCAAATTGTTGAGGGTGAAGTTCTGGCCCAAGCAGAACGCTTTGCAAACCGCAATGCCTTTACGGATGGTTTTTTGGTGAATAACGGGGTGCCTGGCAATGTCCCAAGAATTACTAATGTTGGTGTGCCTGCACTAGAGCCTGTGGTACAAATAAGAGATTTAACATCGCCTGGCAATTTAGATTTCCGCAATAGACAAATGTACTCTGATCCAGATATATGCCCAAAGCTAGGGCTTACTCAGAGCTGTAAAAAAATGTTACTGACAGTGCAAGTCAATCATCCTAGGTTTGGCCCAGTAACACAGCATATAGGATTCGGAGTAAAGCTTAGCAGTGGCGCCGCTGGCGGTGCCGGTGGCTCTTCGGGTTTCGATCTGTGACTGTTCATAACATTATTAATTTTTACATTAATTTTTACATTAATTTATTAGGTATCAAAATGATTATAATTCAAACAAAGTTTAAAAATACTTATCTATTTTTTACATTGATGTTACTTAGCTCTCTGGCTATAGCGTTGGAGCCAACGCGTATGATTCCAGATATTGAGGCAATAGAGCAACCTACATTGACAGAAGTTTTTGTCAATGTAGGCGGGGTCAGTGGTTTTATACGCTTTAAGACTTGTGATAAATGCAAAGAGCTTAAGTTTATAGTGTCTGAAGAGTCTCGTTTGGATAGTCAAAATGGCCCTTTAACCAGTTTGGCAGCGTTGAAAGCTTGGACAGGTAAAAAACTAGAAGTAGTTTCACATGCCAAAGGGTCTACAACCGTTCACAATATTTATGTTTCTAGTCTTGAAGGTCAAGATCAGTAATTTTTTGTCGTAGCCCATTGCTAGTGGCAGGAGTCATTTATGAAAAAATTAAGTAAAGTATTACCAGCGAGTATTATCTCGTTTTCTATCATGTTATCTGGTCTGCCTGCTTTAGCAGATGATACGGATATATTCATTAACCAGCAAACAGTGGCAAACTCTCGGCCTAATATCCTATTCGTTACGGATACCTCAGGCAGTATGGGAGCTAGCGATGTATTACAGTTTGCAGACCCATATGATCCAGGTCGAGTTTATATTGGCAACTTTACAACAGATGATTACTATTATTCCCATGGTGCAAACCCTTTCAATGCAAATAGGAATTTCCCATTGGCGCCTGAAATTAACTTTTGTAAAGGCCTGCCTGATCGAATTGCTGAATCGGGAGTGTATGAGGGTGACTTAATTGGCATACACGATTTTACCGGCTCATTTTCAAATTTTTCACGCTTTAGCGGCTGGTGGGATTTACGAATCGGCCAGTTTTATGGTCACGAATACACAGCCATTGAGTGTTTAGATGATTATGCTGTTCATGGGCCCTCTGATGCTTCCTCTCAGGTGTATCCTACGGTATCTAGGGGCGATAGTATTGATAACCCTAGTAATGGTTGGGTGAGCAATGTGAATAGTGCATTTAACTATTCCAGCAGAAATACCTATGGCGCGATATATTCAGGAAATTATGTTAACTATGTAAACAGCACAGCTTTTACCCAAACAACACGTATTAATGCGGTTAGAGGTGTATTAGATTCTTTGATTAGCTCAATGAATAATGTGAATTTTGGCTTAATGAGTTTCGACCGTTTTAATTCGCAGGGTGGAGAAATAGATTACCCAATTTCAAATGTTGCAACTGATAGAGATGCTTTGAGAAATGTTGCGTCAACATATGGTGCAAGCGGTGGCACACCATTAGCTGAAACCTTATATGAGGCGGCTAGATATTTCAGAGGTGACACGGTTGATTATGGCTTCAGGTCACATGCAAATGCTACAAATGGAAATGGCTCTGAGTATATCTCCCCCATTGACAGCGAGTGCCAGGCTAGTGCCATTATTTATTTAACGGATGGCGAGCCAACGGGTGATGGGAACACAAACACTATTGGTCAGTATATTGGTCAATCTTGTGGTGGTGGTAGCGATAGCAATGGAAATTGCATGAATGAAATTGCTGGTTATTTGGCCAATACAGACTTAAGACCCGACTTAAGCGGGGAACAAACAGTAAGAACCTTTACTGTTGGTTTTAGAACTGATTTTGACTTGTTGGCAGATACCGCCAGGGATGGTAAGGGCTCTTATTTTACTGTAGAAAATGCAGACGGCCTAGCAACCTCTATTCGCTCTATAGTACAAAGTATATCTCAAGAAGGTGCCTCTTTTACTGCACCTGGCATTTCAGTTAATTTCTTTGGTAGCTTAGAAAATAATAATGAAATTTACTATTCATTATTTCAGCCTGAGGCGCAAGAGCGATGGGCGGGTAATCTTAAGCGCTTTTCTGTAGCTATTGGTGCTGATGGCAATGCTGAAATTTTAGACTTACAGAATCGTCCTGCCATTGATGAGGATGACGGTAGAATACTAGATGGAGCGCAAAGTTTTTGGTCTCCCATTGCTGATGGAGCTGAGGTTGCCATTGGTGGTGCAGCAAGCCAAGTCGGTGCTCCGAGGAATGTATTTACTTATCTTGGGTCTGTGCCAGATGTTAACTTGGCAACTGATGAAAATAAAATTAGGCCGAGCAATAATGCTATCACGGCAGCTATGCTAGGTGCATCTGGCGCGTCAGATAGGGAGGATATACTTAATTTTGCACAAGGCTTTGATGTATTGAATGAGCTAGGCTTAGGCATCTCTGAGCCTTTGCAACGAATAGGTGATCCTTTACATTCACAGCCGGCGGTTGTTCAGTACAAAGAAAGTGGCAATCAATCAACGGTTGTATTTTTCGGTACAAATGAAGGCTTTATTCATGCAATCGATGCGGAAGATGGTAGTGAGATATTTGGCTTTATGCCCAAGGAAGTACTACCTAATTTAAAACGCTATTTGGATAACGCCCCCTTGACCAGTGAAAAACCCTATGGAATAGATGGTGAAATAGAGTTGTTTGTTAATGATAGAAATGGAGATGGGTACATCAGAAATCCGAATGGCTCTCTGCAGTCAGGTGAAGGGGCTTTTCTTTTTGTTGGCCAGAGGCGTGGCGGCAGTAATTATTATGCATTGGATGTGAGTGATGTAAACGCCCCAAGATTGATGTGGCAGATATCCCCTAAGGGTGATTTTGCTGAGCTGGGCCAGACCTGGGCTCGCCCGCAGCTCGCTAGAATAAAATTAGACGGTAAAGAGATTCCTGCACTTATTGTTTCTGGTGGCTATGATGAATTCCAAGATGGTGCAACTACTCGTGTAGCCGACTCCAAAGGTCGGGCTATCTATGTTATTCACGCAATTACTGGCGAAAAAATATGGTCTGTAGGTAATGAAAATGCATCAGGTGTTGACCTGAAAGATGATGAAATGGTCAATAGCTTCCCCGCTGCGCCAGCGATTTTAGATTCAAATGGTAATAGTGTGATCGATACTATTATTGCCGCTGACAGTGCGGGTAGAATATGGCGTTTCGATATTAATGAAAACAATACTAGCACTAGTAATTTTGCAACAGGGGGATTGATTGCAGAGCTAGGTGATAATAATACGGCATCAAATCGGCGTTTCTTCTCGACACCTGATTTAACAATTGACAGGCGCACGGGTTTTGACGATGCAATTTTAGTTGCTATCGGCTCTGGCCGCCGCCCAACCCCGCTTGAAAATGTTACGGACGATCGCTTTTTTGTGGTGAGGTCTGAACCTTCTAGCGGCCCACTTAAAGATAGCAGTGGAGTGATTCAAGACTACCCTGTTATTGAATCGTCTGACTTGGCGGATTTAACCGCGCCTAATAGTTTCTCTAATGCAAGAGGCACACCCACTGAACAGCAGTATAGAAACGCTGGCTTTTATATTGATTTATTAAATAATGGCGAAAAAATATTGGGTAATGTTGTTGTTTTTAGTGGCCATGCTGTTTTTTCTTCCTACACACCGAATACAACAACAAACGCATGTGGCTCTAATTTGGGCACTAATAATGCCTATATAGTTAACCTGGATGACCCTGATATTCGTGTAAATGTGCCTTTAAGACAGGCAGGCATTGCACCTAAGCCCTCTTTTTTGATTTTGTGTAACGGGCCAGATTGTCACACTAGTGGCGATCCAAATCAAAAGCGCCAAGCTGTACTTTGTATCGGTACAGAATGTATTGATAAAGAGCAGACTGACTACACTAAGGTTTCTAAAACTGGTGAGGAAACAAGCGGTAATATTGCGGAAGTTTATGGAAACCTTCAAATACTTGGGGGTAGCCGAGAGCAACTAATTCGCTTTTGGACGGAAGAATGAAAATGAAAAAAATGCACGGTTTTACATTAATTGAACTGATGGTGGTTATTGCGGTGGTAGCGATACTTGCAAGTATTGCTTTGCCGTCTTATTCATCGTACATATTGAGAGGAAACCGCTCTTTGGCAACGGTATTGATGACAGATGTTATGCGGAGCCAAGAAGAGTTATATTCTGAAATATTGACTTATACTACCACGCTTGGGCCTGTAGGGCCCAACCCTTTGAATTATACTCTTGTAGGTGGTGGGGTAAGTACTGAGAATGGGAGCTATCGTATCACCGCAGGGAATTGCCCTGTAGGCGGTTTAGCGCAGTGCGTTAGACTGACTGCCACTGCGGTGAATGGTCAGGTTAGTGATGCGCGCTGCTTAAATATAACTTTAGATTCTGACGGTACGGAAGGTGGCAACGCCGATTGTTGGCGTTAGTTGTTAGAGTGAGGTTGTTTTAAATATTCCTCCGACTGCATTTCCAGCAGTCGGCTGGTTGCTCGGTCAAATTCAAAGGCTAGGCGTTTGCCCTGATAGAGTTGATCTATGGGGGCGTTGGCTGAGATGATGAGTTTGACTTTTTGGTCGTAGAATACGTCAAGCAAATTCAGCATGCGTCTCGCCGCATCGTTATTGTCGTTGCCCATTTCGGGTATATTGCTGAGAAACACACTGTGGTGTTCGACGGCAATTTCTAAGTAGTCTTCCTGGGAGCGAGGGCTTTCACAAAGCTCTGCAAACTCAAACCAAATTACCCCTTCAGCCTCGCCTTTGTGAGATACACTGCGGCCATTCACTTGTATTACTCCAGCAGCATAAGGCTCATTTGAGGTGAGTGCTTTGAAGGCGTGTAGCATACTGTTGTCGGCGTCTTGGCCTAGAGGGTAATGGTAGGTGTTTTCACGCTGTAGGGTGAGCAGTCGATAGTCTGTTTGATTGTCTAGCTCTATTACTTGGCAATGTGTTTTGAGTGAATCGATCGCCGGTAAAAAGCGGGCGCGTTGTAGCCCATCTTTATAGAGGTCAATGGGAGGGCGATTAGAGGTGGTGATGAGTAGTACGCGGCGTTTAAATAATTCCTGCATTAGTATGCCTAGGATCATGGCATCACCGATATCGTTGACGTGAAATTCGTCCAAGCAAAGCACTCGGCTTTTTCTGGCAAGCTTACGTGCAACTTTAACAAGAGTATCATCTTGCCCTTGCAGGAGTTTTAGCTCGTCGTGCACCATACTCATAAAGCGGTGGAAGTGCATGCGCAGCTTATCTTCCCGCTCTAGGGTGTCATAGAATAGATCCATCAACATGGTTTTACCGCGCCCTACACCACCCCATATATACATTCCTGGTATATCTTCACGTCGCTTTTTTTTGCGGTTAAAGAGCTGTGAAGAAACGGACTCTTTACTTAAAGATATCTGTAGCTGGTCATATCGTTGCACGGTGGCATCTTGAATGGCATCGTCTTGCAGCGATAGTTCTTGTTTGCGTTGTTGATAAAGTTCAGATGGTTTCACATTAAAGCTCTCTTGGGAGAGGCAATTATATAGGCAGAACTTGTTTTCTGCAGCCTATCCGCATAGCAATGCTGGCGATGCGGATAGGCTGACAATGATTACTGCTTAGGGAGTTGAATGGGTTTTTTAATAAACTCGGTGGCTTTCTCTGCGGGTATAGGGCGTGACAAATAATAGCCCTGAGCATAGTGGCAACCTAGACGCTTGAGTAGCTTGTATTGTTGAGCTGTCTCCACACCCTCTGCCACCACCTCCATTTTGAGATTGTAGGCGAGGTCAATAATCGCACGAATAATGTCCAACGAAGCCTGGTCGTTCTGCATGTGCTGGACGAAGCTACGATCAATTTTTAAGGTGTCGATCGGCAAGCGTTTGAGTCTAGATAAGGAAGAGTAGCCTACGCCAAAGTCGTCAATGCTAATGCTTAGGCCCCGAGCATGCAGAATATTAAACATCTCTAAGGAGCGGCCTGAATTTTGCATTAACACACTTTCGGTCAGCTCTAGCTTGAGCAGGCCTGCAAGGTCATTGCCACTGAGTAAATTACCGATGTGAGACAATATTTCCATATTGTCAAAATGTAACCCAGATACGTTCAGACTGAGGGTGAGGTTTTCTGCATCGCCAATTGAGCCCCGCCAGTCTTGTAGTTGTGTGGTGGCATTGTCTAGCATCCAGCGATCAAGCTCACGTACAAAACCAGTTTCTTCGGCGAGCGGTATGAAGTCATCAGGGAACATGAGGCCGCGTTTAGGGTGTTGCCAGCGCACGAGTGCTTCAAAACCAACGAGTTTGTCACGAGAGATATCTATAATAGGTTGGTAGTGTATGCGCAGTTCTTTGTTTTCTATTGATTTGCGTAAATCCGTTTCCAGTTTGAGTGTATACATGGCTTGCTCATGCATATCGCTATTGAATACGGCATGTTGGGCTTTGCCGTTATTTTTGGCGTGATACATAGCGCTGTCGGCATCGCGGAACATATCTTCTATGTTTTGATAGTCGCGATCACTATAGGCAATACCGATGCTGGCGCTGGCGACGCTTTCATGGTTACCTAATTGTATGGGTTGCTGCAATGCGCGCTGTAGCTTTGTGGCAATATCAGTGGCGGCGTGTACATCGTTAATACCATCCAAGAGTATGCCAAATTCATCACCACCAAAGCGTGCCACATAATCACCTGGGCGAATGTTCTCAATCAGGCGAGTGGCGACAGCTTCTAATAGTTGGTCGCCAGCATCGTGGCCTAGGCTGTCATTGATGACCTTAAAGCGGTCTAAGTCTAAAAACAGCACTGCGAAATTGTAATGAGTATTTTGACTCGACTTCTCTAGGCTATGGCTAATCACATTTTTAAAGAATCCCCTATTGGGAAGGCCAGTTAAATGGTCATGGAATGCGTCTTGCTGATGTTGGTCTTCTTCTTTGCGGTGTTGAGATATGTCTACCGCATAGAGTTGCACTTGTGAGTCTTTAGATTGCGCAGAGTAAGACCATTTTAAGGTGCGGTCTGCTTGAGTGACTTCAGCGCTGACTGTTGTGCCAGGGTTTGTATTAGCTTGAGCGACTAATTGTAGGTGATTGTCAGATAGAATGTCGGTCAGTATGCTGAGCTTTAATTCAGTTGCCAAACGCTTGCAGGCAGGGTTTATATAGTGCGGCGTACCATCGGTGGTACAGCTCATAATAGGGCTAGGACTCTCCTCAGGTATGGCGGCAAGGTGATGATTTTCCTGTAGCATAAGCTCGTGTTCTATTTCTGCTGCAGCCTTGTTTGCAAAGAGTTGCGTCAGACGTAGTTCATTCTCGCTAACGTCCATGGGGCGGCAGCACATTACTGCTAAATAGCCATAGACCGTACCGTTGCGACTTAGCATGGGCGCTGCTAAATAACCGCTAATTGACTTTTCGGTGAGCCAGTCATTACTGGGGTAAAGTTGATGAGTATCTTCGGGGTAATAGACAAGATCGCCCTCCAAAATCCGCACACAGGGGCTGCCTATCAACTCATAGCTGAAGCACTCTCCTAATTGGCCTAACTCCCAGCTGGCAATCACATTGACCGCATTATTGGTTTCGTCAATGCGAGCTATATGACAATAGTCAGCATTTAAGGTTGTGGCGGTATGCTGAGCCAAAGAGGTATAGAAATTATCATTTTTAGTCGTGGCAGTACCCTCAATGACATCATTCATACGCCTTTCAATACGCTGGCGCTGTATGACAGAGGCGAGTACTGAACTCACCATCTTGAGGGGGCCCAGTTGTTTGTCTTGCCAGGTGGCTTTGTGATTGGTGAGTATTAAAAACCCCCACCAAGTCTCGTCAAGTAAAACGGGCGATATAGCTATTTGTTCACAGTGAAATATGCCGAATAACTCTTTAGCGTCTGTAGGCTCAAGTAAGACAAACTCTCCTGCGGCTAGGTTTTCTTCCAGCTCAATTAACTGCATGCTTTTTAAATCAAATTGTTTAGCTCGGGTCTTGTTGCTGTAATTTATTTGCCCTGGCTCGCTCCACTCATAGCGTAGGCCTAGTCGGTTTGCCGCTTTTTCATCGACCTCCATGTCAAATAGCATGGCATGGCTGGCCTTGAAGCTTTTGCCTATGCGTTGTAATGCGTTTTCTGCACTGCGCTGCCAATGTGGAGTATTGAGCAGTAATTGACAGGCTTCTTGTATGGCGTTGGTGTGACTTTCTCCCGCATTAGTAGGCGCGATAGTTGTGCGAGTTGCTTGTTGTATTTTTTGGCGCATATAGCTTGCCAACATATCCGCAAGAGTATGCAAAAAGAGCATGTCGTCTTGACCAGGAGTAAAGTCAGTACGGCTATAAGCACACAGCACACCTTGAATACCCTTACCTAATATAGGTAGGCAAATACCTGTTTTAGCGCCGTTGGCCATCAATATATGGGATGGAGTGAAGCGTTGCTCTTTGGTTATATTGTCGATCAAAACTGCTTCTTCACGACTAAGAGTGAAGCTTAACTCGTTGGAAATTTCTGAGTGTAAAAAGCGATCAGAAGGCGCATTCAGTTTCCAACCATAGCTACCGACAAGGGTAAATTGCTTTTTATTGCGTTGAAAAACCCCGCAAATATCACAGCCAGTGACTTTAGCAATAAGCTTGGGCACGCTGCGAATAATATCATTGGGCTCTGCAGCGTGGGTACACACTTGGCCAAATTCAGCGAGCAGAGCTTGGTGCTTGCTGAGACTGTCCATGCGTAGCTGACTTTCGCGTCTTTGTGTTACATCCCTGGCCCTGCCGAGTACTCCAGTAACACACTGAAGCTCAGCGTTCCAAATGGGTTGGCCCTTGGTTTCCATCCAGCGTTCACGACCTAAATGATCATTTATGCGATGCTCACCTACTGCACGGTGATTGTTTTTAATATTCTCTAACCAGCTATGAAACTGGGGTAGGTCTGCCCTGGTGACCAAGCTTTTCATGCCGCCGCTGAGGCCTAAAAAATCCCCTGCGGGATAACCGGTTAAGTCGGTAAAAGATGATGAGAGCCAGTCCATAATCATGTCGCCGCTGCTATTGTCTATACGAGCGCGGTAAAAGAATACATCGCCAAAAGTGCCGACAGCATTCAGTACTTGATTAGCCTGGTTGTCTTGGTGCATTGTGCTGCCTAGGCGTAGGGCGATTTGTATATAGCGGCTGAGAGCCTCTTCATTGAGCACTGACAGGGGGATGGCATCCAAAGCCGAAATAGCTCGGCCCGTATGCCTGGCTTGGTCATCAGCTTCATTGCACAGCAATACAGTGGCTGCGCCTTCACCCCTTGAACGCAGGCGATTAAATTGCTCAATAAGCTTCACAGTGAGCAGGCGCCGGTCACACAGCACTAGGTCAAAGCGGGCACTGTCGAGTTCACGAATTGTTTCGTCGACGCTTTCAGTAACCGTGAGGCGGACTTCGCAGTCATATAGTTGGCCTAGGCAAGTAGAGACTTGTTTGATGCGGTCAGGCTGTTTGTGAGCCAGTAAAATCTGAGCTTGCTCAAGCTCTGGGGCACTATTGTCCATAGGTATCTATATGTGTGATCTAGTTAGTATTTGCCTAGCTTAAGGCCATTGTGCGGCCTAGTCCATACGCAGTTTCTCGTCAGTTGAAATTGGCGTAGGGAATTTAATAACTACCCAGTACGAGGAGACCATAAAGGTGAGCATGGTAGCGAGCTGCAAGGTAGATGACCCCCGCTCGCTGAGCTGGCCTGATTGTATTGCTATGACGGCAATTAAAAGTGAAAATTCGCTGATTTGACCCAGCCGCACCCCTGTTTGTAAGGCGATGTCGGGGCGCTCCCCTTGGCGAGATAATAGATATTTATAGCTGATAGGTTTAAGCAGTAGCATACTCGCGGCAATTAAACTGGCGGGTAAAATGACGCCTTGTAATTCGCCAAAGTTAAATTGAGCACCCAAGGTGAAAAAGAACATGATCAGGAAGAAGTCGCGTAGGGGCCTCAAGCTTTCGGCAATAAAGCGCGCAATCGGTGAGATGGCTAAGCTGACACCACCAATAAATGCGCCGATTTCGCTAGATAGGTTAAGGTAGTCTGCGAGTACGGCCATGCTGAGGCACCAGCCAATGGTCAGTAAGAATATGTACTCTTGAATGCCATCAAAGCGACATAATAAGCGGTGTAATATATAGCGTGATATGCCAAAGGCGAACAACACAAGTAAAGGCAGTGCGAGGACGAGTTTGCCTGCAACTACCCAGCCTTCACCGCTGGAAAGCCCTTGCAAAAATAAGATGACTAGAATGGCGATGATGTCTTGTAGGAGCAAGATACTGACCATGATTTCGCCCATGTGCTGATGGTGCAAAGCCGTGGCAGGCAGTAGCTTGAGGCCGATAATGGTACTGGAAAACATACAGCCCAAACCGATTACAAGAGCGTCTTTTTCAGGCAACCCGCATAACAGGCTGATAGCTGCGCCAACAAGGGCAAATAAACTCGAGCTAAGTAGAGTGACGATGGTTGTTGAGCGCAGCATGCCCAATAATTCACGGGGCTCTAAGTTGAGACCGAGGAGGAACAATAAAAAAATAATTCCCACATGGGATATCTCTTCGATTACATGAATATCAGAAGCCAGCTGTAGGCCCCAGGGGCCAATAATGATGCCAAGTAGCATGTAGGCTACCAGCATGGACTGGCGAGCATACAGCGCAATAGTAGCGACTATGGCGGCACCTGCAAAAATCAGAAATATGGAATAGATGACGCTGTGGCTACCCACTCTTCCCCCTTGTGCTGTTATGATTATTATCTGTCGTCCTTATACAGAGACATTGTATAAGCATAATCCAGAAAACGGTTTTTGTCCTTTTCTGGCATAATTTTGTCATTAAAATTTGATTAGGCCCTCACTGTGAAACAACCCCAAACGATATTGTTATCTGACTACCAAGCACCGACTTTTCAGGTCGATAAACTAGACCTTACTTTTGAGCTCAATGCCGATGCGACATTGGTTACGGCAACTAGCCAGCTGTATAGGCAGGAGCAAGGGCCACTGCTTTTAAATGGTGAAAATTTAGAGTTGTTAGCAGTGTCCGTAGACGGTAAAGAGTTGGTCGATACTGAATATATCCATACGGATGGCTTGTTAAAGATAGAGGAGGTGCCCGATCGCTTTGAATTGAAAGTACTCACCCAGATTAACCCCGCGGCGAATACTGCGTTAGAGGGCCTATACCAGTCGAGTGGAAATTTCTGCACACAGTGTGAAGCAGAGGGCTTTCGAAAAATCACTTTTTACTTTGATCGCCCGGATGTGTTGACGGTCTTTAGCACGAAAATTATTGCCGATAAAACACTTTATCCTGTCCTGTTATCAAACGGTAACTTACAGCAACAGGGCGAGTTGGCGGATAATAAGCATTTTGCCCTGTGGCATGATCCTCACCCTAAGCCCTGCTATTTATTTGCCCTAGTTGCAGGGGATTTGGCGCTGGTTCAAGACCAGTTCACCACGGTGTCGGGGCGCTCGGTTGATCTGCGGATTTATACTGAGGCGCACAATATCGATAAGTGCTCCCACGCGATGCAGTCGTTGAAACATTCAATGCAGTGGGATGAGCAGCGCTTTGGCTTGGAGTACGATTTAGATATCTACATGATTGTTGCTGTGGATGATTTCAATATGGGGGCTATGGAAAATAAGGGCTTAAATGTATTTAACTCCAAATTTGTACTGGCTAAACCGGATACAGCGACGGATGTAGACTACCAAAATATCGAAGGGGTGATAGGACACGAGTACTTTCATAACTGGACGGGCAATCGAATTACCTGTCGTGACTGGTTTCAGCTCAGTCTCAAGGAGGGTCTGACGGTTTTTCGAGACCAGGAGTTCAGTTCAGATATGGGCTCTCGAGCGATCAAGCGCATAGAAGATGTTCGCTTGCTACGCACCCACCAATTCGCTGAAGACGCAGGGCCGATGGCTCATCCTATTCGCCCCGATAGCTATATAGAAATTAATAATTTTTATACGCTGACAGTCTATGAAAAGGGTTCAGAGGTCATCCGCATGTTGCATACGCTTTTGGGTGAAGAGGGCTTTCAACGGGGTATGCGCTTATATATCGAACGCCATGACGGGCAAGCTGTGACTTGTGATGATTTTGTTGCTGCTATGTCCGATGCCAATGCCGTAGATCTGACACAATTTAAGCACTGGTACACTCAGGCGGGTACGCCGGTTTTACAGGTGACCGAAAGCTATGCTGCGGATAGCTTAGAATACCGTTTAGACTTTACTCAGCATACGCCGGATACCCCAGGGCAGAGCGCTAAACAGCCCTTGCATATCCCAGTATTGATTGGCTTGGTGGGTGCGGATGGCTGCGATTTAGAGATAGAAAATACGTTATTGAATATAACGCAACCTCAACAAAGCTTTGTGTTTAAAGGTATTGATCAGCGGCCTACCCCTTCTCTGCTACGCGGTTTCTCTGCACCGGTTAAGCTGGAGTTTGATTATAGCCAAGAGCAATTGCTATTTTTAGCCGCAAATGACAATGATAGCTTTAATCGCTGGGAGGCCATGCAGAATTTGGCGCTAGCATTGATTCACGGCTTGATTGTCGATTTTCAGGCGGGGCGTGAACTGAGCTTGGATATTGCCTTTATTCAGGCTTGTGAGGATATCCTGCAAGATAGAGCGCAGGACAAATCTCTGCTCGCGGCTGCATTAACCTTGCCCAGTGAACGCTATATTGCTGAGACTATGGCTGTTGTTGACCCCGATGCTATTCATGCGGTGCGTGAATTTATGATGGGTGAAATGGCTCAGGGCCTGCATAAGAGCTGGCTAGAGGTTTATCACGAAAACAATACACAAGAGCACTATGCCCCTGTCCCTGAGGATATTGCTGAACGCAGCTTGAAGAACACCTGCTTGGCCTATTTAATGCACTTGGATAATAATGAGAGCTTTGAGTTGTGTCTGAGCCAGTGTCAAGACGCCAATAATATGACAGACAGCCTATCCGCATTAGCCTTGCTATGTGATTATCCAGGTGAGGCGCGAAAAGATGTATTGCATAGTTTTTATCAACGCTGGCAGGATGATGTACAGGTGATGGATAAGTGGTTCGCTGTGCAAGGGGGGGCGGCCTTGCCCAATGCCCTAGAGAGTGTGCAGGCGCTTATGCAGCACGAGAAATTTTCTATGCATAACCCTAATCGCTTGCGTGCCTTACTTGGCGCGTTCTGTATGAATAATGCGGTTAGCTTTCATCATATTGAAGGTGGCGGTTATCGTTTGTTGGCGGATGTAGTGATACAGCTCAATACAATAAATCCGCAGGTCGCGTCGCGTATGGTGAGTGCATTTAATAGTTGGCGGCGTTATGACGAGCATAGGCAGAATTTAATACAAGTGCAGTTACAGCGTATTGCTGAGCAGCCCGATTTGAGCCGCGATGTCTATGAAATCGTCAACAAAGCTCTTTCCAATTAGCAACAATGAGATATAGCGTGAATAAAATAAAACGATACGGATTTATAGCAGCAGGCCTGGCAAATATTATTGGTGTGCTATTTTTCTCCATGGGCTTCAGTAACGCTAGTTTAAATGCAGCGTCACCTGTGGTGATGTCTAATTTTGGCCTGCTAATGATCATTGTTTGGGGTTTGGCTTACATGGCCGTTAGCAATAGTTATATGCATGTAAAAATGTTGGTGGGAGTGTTTGCGATTGAAAAGCTCGTGTATGTAGTGAGCTGGTGCATATGGATGTTTCATTATGCTGCATATATCCCTACTTGGTTTGACCAGAGTGCGTTGACCGGTATCTTTATGCTCATATACGGGCCCAATGATTTATTGTTTATGTTTTTCTTTATTTGGGTTTTTCTAAGCAAAGATAAATAGGTCAATTCAAACATACGTTTGTATTGACCGTTTCAATTAAAACTTTATATTTAACGCTAAATAAACAACATAAGTTTTTGTTCTAATAGCTGTTTTTGCCTATACTGTTTTAAATAATAATGGCTGGGTTGGATAATGAGCAATAAACCTCTTCCTAGGATTCCTCTGGAAGTTTTTAAAAAAATGCTAGAAACACTGTCTTTAGATGATCTAAGGCAGCTTCCTGCTACAAAGTTACCTAGAGAAGTGCCCGCTAAAATATTGCGAGGTATTGATGGTGAGCGCCGCGAAATATTAGATGACCTTTTGTTTGAAGCAAATTCACACCACGTGAGCGAACGACTGGCGCTAGAAAATATATTTGGCCCGGATCTTATTCCCGCTTTAGATCAAGCTAAGATACTGCCAGAGAAAGCGGTTAAAGACTCTTTACAGAGACATATAGAAAACTTCGCAGAGCTAACTAACCGCTGGTTAAGCAATCAAGATCAGTATAGTAAAGAGGCGATTGATAGAGCGATCGTTGATCTTGATATTGAAATTAAAAAAGCATTTACGGAAAAATTAAATTTACGCAGTTATCAAACTATGTTGCGTGACGGCTTCCATTTGGCAGGTGAGTATCAAGGGGACTTTAAAGATGCTTTAAAATCCATGGAAGCTCAAGAGGCGGCCTTTGATGATTGGGTGGCGCGTTATTATGAGGCGCGCCTTAGTTTGGTTTGCCATGCCTTAGATAAAACCTATAGTGATGTAGAGGCTAAGAATAAACGCCTTAAGACCATTCATTGGGAGGTTGCGGAAATTAAAAAGCGTATCCGCAGTTCCTCCGAGGCAATGGGCTTGAAAGGCGCAGAGGCCAACCACAATCACTTTATCCAAGAATTGCATTCTGAGCTGCAAATGATGCAGGGCATGAAGCCAGATTTTGATGTCATTATTCCAGAGGCAAATTTAACTCGTTGGTTAGATGTGGTTATTGATGCCTACCTTTGCCCAGTTAATGGGGATGCATTGGTTGAGCCTTTAGATAAAGCCAGGGCTGCGTTGTTTAAGCTGTTACTGGTTTATTGTGATGTGCAATCAAGTGCGGCAGAGCAGATTTCTGAGCAAGATTTCACTGTATTGGATAAGGAAAAGAACATTAAATATATGCTGGAAACGGAAAGGTTTATCCAAAAATACTTTAAGAACAAAGATATTGATGTAAAGTCTTGGGGGGTTAATGAAACCTATCTTGAGATGTTAGAGCAGTTTGAACAGGATATTTTGACTGCAATTAGAGAGGCTACACACTTTGAATGATTTGGCTTCAGCCGCGTAATTTTTCGTACAACATTTTGTACTGTCTGTTATTGTTTGTAATAGGCTAGATGAGATACATAAAAGGTAATATAAACGATGGCTACTGATAAATTAGAAAAGCCACGCATTCCGCTTGAAATTTTCAGGAAAATGATTGGTTCTTTAACCCCGACAGAGCTGCGTGCGCTGCCGCCTGAAAAACTGCCTGTACATATTCCTGATGAGGTTATTGAGGAAGCGCCTTATGAGCTACAAAAAACCCTCGAAGACATCGTTTTCTCTATTGAAGCGCATCAGATGAACGAGCGTATGGAGATAGAATCTCACTTTGGAATAGCCGCTGTAGACGCGGTAGAGCTATCTAGGCAAGGGGGGTCGAACACCTTAAATCGCATGTTCAAGGGGCGTATTGAAAAATTACAGCTATTACATACACGCTGGGAAGCGAGTGAGAGTCATGAGGATCTACACTCACTAATTGAAAATATCCGTCAGTTAGACGACTTGCTTCCTTTAGTGCGTGATGATGGAGCAAGTATTACGCGCAGCTGTGCGGTATTGCAGGAGTTAATGCCTAGAGCGGAAGCGTTTCAAACAGTTTTTGCTGAGGCTAGGCAAGCCCTCGTTAACTATCTACATATCATTGATGAATGCTTGGGTGAATACTTTGTTGTACGCCTGATGGTAATGGGTGTTGAATTGCAACGCACGGCCAACCATGTAGAAGGCATGGATAGTGAAAGTGAACAGGTTGATAAAGATATGCGCATGATTCAGTGTAGTATTCAAAATATTATCAATGTTCAGAAAGTGCCTGAAAACAGGGTTGGCTCACACCCCGAAATTCAAAACTTACAAGACCAGCTGGCTGAGTTGCAGCGCCAGAAAGAAAGCACAGATGTATTAATTTCAGAAAAAGATTTAATTGAATGGTTGGATTTAATCGTAGATGCTTCTTTAAGTCCTACGGGTCAAGAAAAGCTAGATGGCCGAACTAAAGATATGCGGATGGCCTTGTTTCAGTTGTTGGTTCGTTATTGCAAGTCGCAGGAAGATGCTGCACGCCAAGTCGCTAACAATCCCTTTAGTCAGTCTGATCCTGAGCAAACGATCCGCTTTATGTTGAAGTCAGAGGAGTTTGTACTTGATTACTTTGCCAATAAGCGCCGTAACTTGACTGAGTGGCTGGGAGAGGCTGCGCAGAAGAAGATGGACAGCCTGGGTGATATTGAGGCGAGTATGCTGACGACTATGAAAGGCCATATGGGGGCTGAATAGCCCCGTGTTTCAAATATAGTTATTGCTGTCGTTCAAAAATTCTATCGGTGGCGCGTAAAGCGCGGCACCGCTTATGGCTCGAGTATACTTTAATAGTTGATCTTGATTGCCATGCTCATCGCCGTTGATCATACTTTTTAGCATTAGGGGAAAGCTGTCTGCTGTGCTTGCATAGCTAATGAACACAAGGCCATTTTCTTGGGTGTTGCCATAGGGCATGCTATGCCTCAGCATTTCGACGGGCGAGCCATCTTCACGCTTAATGCCTGCACGCTTAATATGGGATGTTAATGGCTTTTCACTCGTTTTATATTCGATGTTATCAAATTTGCTGCGCCCAATGCTGTCTTCTTGTTGCTTTAGAGGGGTTGCGTTCCACGTCTGTAGATTGTGTTGATAGCGCTGAATGTGTATGAAGCTGCCTTGGCTTAGAGCATCGTTGCCAGGCTTTAATGCCACCCGTATTCTATCTGCTTCGCTTTGGGGGTTTTCAGTGCCATCTACAAAGCCGGTTAGGTCTCTATTGTCCAAATAGCGAAACCCCGACACTTCGTCGACCAAAGTTAATCCTTGGCTGTATTCCTGCATGAGGCTAGAAGCTAGTTCGAAGTTAATATCGTGCCGCTCTGAGCGGATGTGGATTAACAGGTCAAACTGTGTGGAGACGGCCTCGGTAAATGAGTTTCTTAAGCTGAAAAAATCGTGCAAATCATTAGGTGCGCTTGTTCTAAATAATTTTTCCCAGGCTGCACAGCCTATGCCAATAACAGACTTTAAATCTGCATTAGGGTGTTGCGTAGAAAGCTCTTTACTTTTGCCATTAATAGAAAGCAGCAATTGCTTGGCGATGATTGGGTCTTTGATGTTTAAGCATAAAAAATATGCAGAGCAATTAGCTTGAGGGATAATTCCGCTTTGGGGGGTATTCATGGGACGCACCTAAAAAATATCCCTTAAGGATAGCGTGGAGATGTTCTCTTAGACAAATAGTTTTTCTAGTTAAGCGGTATGTTTATTTTGAGACTGAGCATTTGTTGTCTTGGGACTGGGTTTGGCCAATTGCTTATTGATAATGTCTAGTGCTTGTTTTTTGTTTTCCGCATCGCCTAAATCAAGGGCGGGTATTTGAGATAGTTGCTGCAGTGTTTGATAGGCTTTGCCTCGTTCTTTGCGGGGGCATATATACAGGCAGGCCTTACCATATTCTAGCAGCAGGGCAGTGCTGTCTGGGGCCGCAGACATTGCGCGTTTAAAATAGGCTCTAGCTCTCTTTTTGCTGGCGCCATACAGCAGCTTTCCAGTGATAGAGCCTGCATAGTTAATGGCCTCTGCGTCGAAAACGGCCTTGAACATAATGGCTTCGGTATTATTGGGGGCTAGTTCTGCAGCCTTATAAATATTGCGTTTGAGCTTGCCTCCTAAGCCCTTTGCAAATGCCGAGACAGGGTTGATCTCTTGTCCATAGCGACCAATAGCAAATGCCTTTAGTAAATAAATGGGTGCGCTCTCCAGTTTGTATGTTGTTTGTGCGCGTTCTATTTCTCGTATAAGGGCTGCAAAAGTTACCTGCCTTTCCTTGCGTGAGGTGACAAAATAATGATGATTAATGGCAAGGCTGCGCAATTTAGGTAGCAAGCCTGCGAGTCCTAAGGTATCTGCTAAGGCGTAGGCGTCTTTGTACTGCCCCGCATGGAATAAGCGCCAAGCTTGTTGCGTTGCCAGGGCAAGAGAGCTGTAGTCACCATCAAAATCGACAGGCAATACTTCTTGCTTGAGTTCTGTCTCCATATAGGGGTGTAGTAGTGCTTGAATATTTTCTGCGCTGGGGTACTCGATGGCGTCATCTGCGTGCAGTTTATGCCACTGTGATTTTAGCTCGCCATCTGCATAGAAATATCGTAAGCCTTCCACTCTGTTTTGAAGCTGCGCTACGCCCACGCTGGCTTGAGCCGCGCTAGATAGCAGCAGGCCAATGAATAGCAGAAAAGTAGAGGGTAGTTTGTACATAGACAACAATAACAATATATAGCTAGTTAATTTAACCTAGAGATTAGCTAGGTATAAGTGCCAGCAGTCATATGACTTGTATGACCTAAGTAATATATGATGTTGTTAGATTTTCTGTTCCAATGAGTGAAATATGAATAGCTATCACCCTATCAGTAATTTTTTTGCCCATGCATTAACTCGTTTGCCTTTTGTGCATGACAGAGAGCATGGACGAAATCTGATACGTATTGTGTTGTTTTATCTGTCTGCGCAAGTAATATTCTTGATCGTTTTTTACGAATTATACTGGTTTGCCGAGTTTGCTGCGGTGACGACACAAGAAGTCATCTGGACCTGGAGTTTATGGGGAGTATTTTATGTGTTATTTAGCCTGACTGCCTTTGTGCAAGGGGCAAGCTATTTAGATATTTATCGTTACCCCTATGGCAAGATGTATAAACATTGGTTGGTGGCCCCGAGTATATTTGTCTTGTATGGCTTGTCCATATTGATGGCGGCGGTAGTGAATAGTGCGGAAGTCGATGCATCACACATGTTATTGCCATTTATTACTTTATCGGCAATGGTGCAAATATTCAGTATAGCTATTGGCATACTAGTCGCGCTTGCAGCAACAATATTTGCCTCTTTATTTTATCCCGACCTTGAGCCCATGAGTGTTGCCTATATCTGCATACAACAGATTGTACTAATGGTGATGACGCGAAGCTTTATTAGTGAACGATATGCCAAAGATGACTTGATGCGCCGTAATGACGAGCTAAGCGCAACGCAGAAGTTGTTAACTGAAGCGTCAAAGCAGAATGAACGTTTGCGTATAGCGCGAAATATTCATGACCTTGTTGGTCATCATGTAACCGCTTTGAGCCTGAACTTGGAAATGTTGGCTTATAAAACAGAGGGCCAGACTCAAGAAGACATCTTGGCAGTACAATCTATTGCGAAGGAATTGTTGTCTAAGGTTCGTATGGCTGTTACAGAATATCGCATGGATGTGGCGATGCCAGTGGAGGAGATTTTATCAGAGCTAGTGAGTCACGCGCCTAGCTTAAATGTTGAGTTAGATCTCGAAGATAGTTTAATTATCCGCGATGCAGGTATAGCTGAAGTTGTTCTGCGCTCGGCTCAAGAAATGCTGACTAACACTCTCAAGCACTCCAATGCTTCCTGTCTTTTTATACAGCTCCACTCGCAAAATGACCGCTTGTTTATGACGACTATTGACGACGGGCAGGGCTGTGAAGAATTTGATATAGGCAATGGACTACAGGGAATGCAGGAGCGTGTTGAGGCCTTAGGTGGAAATTTAAAGCTATCAAGTCAGGGTGAGGGTGGTTTTAAGCTGGCTATCGATATTCCATTGAATGGGGGCGAGCTATGATTCGTATCATAATTGTTGATGACCAAGCCTTGGTTCGTCATGGCATTAGTAATCTATTGTCGATGTCAGATAAGGTGGAGGTTGTTGGTGACGCAGGTGATGGTGATGGAGCGCTATATCTAATTGGGCAATTATCCCCGGATATTGTGCTTATGGATGTGCGCATGCCCGGAATGAGTGGTCTAGATGTACTGCGTAAACTTAATGCCAAGGGCAGCGTTGTGCCTGTGTTAATGCTGACAACGTTTGAAGATAGAGAAAGTTTGCAGCATGCCATACAGCTTGGCGCTAAAGGTTACTTGTTAAAAGATGTTAGCCTAGATAACTTGATTTCCAGCATTGAGTTGGTGGTTAGTGGCCAGTCTGTTTTTGATAGTCGTATCAATGCGGATGAGCTGCCCTCGTCAAATGAAAATAACACGCATGCTAGTTTTGAGGAAATGTATGAACTGACTCAGCGCGAATTAAGCATTGTAGAGTTAGTTGTTGCAGGTGCGAGTAATAAAGAAATTGCTGCTCAGTTAGACCTGAAAATGGGTACGGTAAAAAATTATGTATCTAGCATTTTATTAAAGCTAGATGTGCGCGACCGTACGCAGGCGGTGATTAAAGTTAAAGAAGAAGGCTGGTTGTAGTTAGTTATTTAACGATAGAGAATATTATGAACTTGTTGAAAAATAGTTTCGCCTTATTGGCACTGGCATTCACAGGCTTTGCTCAAGCTGATGACGTATCTAAAAATACTATGTGTCTATTTGATCCTGTAGGTAAGGGGGGAGACATGTACGCCTTGTTGAAAGATTTTCGTGTGCAAGCCTTGGGCTGGGGGGTAGATTTAGAGCTCAAGGCCTACGATAACGAGGGTGTCATCATTGATAGCTTTAAGGCGGGAAAGTGTGATGCTATTGCGGTAACCGGTATGAAAATGCGTGCCTTCAATAAATTCACGTCAACCGCAGAAGCCGTTGGCGCGCTACCAGAATATGTCGATGTGAAAGCCTTGTTTGATGCGTTGAGCCGACCCGAGTTAGCCAAGTATATGCGACAGGGAGATTACGAGGTGGCGGCGGTCATGCCTGTTGGCAATGTATATACCTTTGTGCGTGATAGAAAGTGGGTTGAAGAGGGTTTACAAGATAATTTCCAGGGTAAGAAGGTGAGTGTTTTTGAGGGTGATAGTGTCTCCTATGAAATGATTCGCAGCATGGGGGCTAACCCCGTTATGGTGAATACAACCACCTTTGCAGGCAAATTTAATAATGGTGTGGTTGATATCACGTTTTCACCCGCGGTGGCCTATGAGCCATTTGAGCTATATAAGGGGCTTAAGCCAAAGGGAGGAATTATTCGTCACCCTTTGATACAGCTGACCATTCAAATGGTGATCCGCCACTCCCGCTTCCCTGCCGATTTTGCGGCTAAAGCGCGCCAGGCGGCATATAGCAAAATGGCCTATGCCATGCAATATGTACACTTAACAGAGAAGCGTATTCCAGATGAACACTGGGTAGAACCCTTGTTGCGTGAACAGGGTGCAATGAATGAAATGATGCGCCAAGCGCGCTTGAAGCTCAGAGAAGAGGGGGTATACGACGGAAATATGTTGAAGCTAATGCGAAAAATTCGCTGTAAGCGCGACCCACGTCACTTTGAATGTGCAGAGAAGGCTGAATAGCTACTCAGTAACTTATCTACTGTTACAGACCATTGAAGCCAGCGTTTTAAATGACGATACTGATGACTTGGTTGCGGCCTTGGTCCTTAGCCTTATATAGGGCGGCATCCGCCTCTTTCAATAAATTGTCTAGCTTTGATTGGGGGGCGTTAATGTTGTCGCTAGTGATTGTTGCAAGCCCAAAACTGGCGGTCAATTTTAAGGTTATTTCTTCCGCTTGCATATCGGCTGCTTCTATATTACTACGGCATCTCTCTGCCGTACGCAGTGCTGCATTTAGGTCTGCACCGGGTAATACGATGAAAAACTCTTCTCCGCCGTAACGTCCAAGTAGGTCAGTGCTGCGGATGGCTTCTTTTAAAATTTTTGCGGAGGCTTGTAGCGCGACGTCTCCAGCCTGGTGCCCATGATTATCGTTGACTGATTTGAAGTGATCAAGGTCGACCATAATGACGGATAGTGCGGTCTTGTCTCTGCGTGAGCGGCCCAGCTCCACTTCAAATTGTTCCATCAGGTGACGGCGATTGGCAACTCCGGTGAGTACATCGGTGCTCGATAGGTAGCGCACTTTTTCTTCGCGTTCCTGCCATCGGTTGATAGAGGCAACAGAGGTTGATACCAGCATGATTAGATGGGGTATTACTAAGCCAGATACAACCAGCAGCCAAGCAAAATTGGTGTGCTCCGTACCGGGTTCACTAATGATGGGCGCATAGGGTATATAGCCTATGACCGTGAAATAAAAAATCACCGCCATAATGCTGAGCCCAATAGCAAGGGCAATAAAGATTGTTCGCCTAGGGAATAGTAGCACCCCAGCAATAGGCCCTCCGGCCAGTGCTACGCCAGCGCCTAGTGAAAAAATACCTAAATAGTAGAGAATCACTATATTAGCTAGACCATATAGTTGGATAACCGTGTGTACATACCAGGATAAATCTTTGTGTTTTTTGCGCAGAGGAAAGCCCAGCAAGCCAAGGCATAACATAATGCAGCAATGCAGGCTGGCAAGTAACATAAGCTGTATTGATCCACCTGCGGCGAGATCGTGTTGTGGCAGAAGGCCTAGCACTTCAACTAAAAGGAGTAATGCAACAACATATAGGGATACGATGGCAGAGCTGAAGTAGAGAAACTGCGCCTTTTCGACATAACTGAGCTCAAAGACGTCGCCGACTTTGCTAATAAGTAATTTTGTAATATTGATGATGTACACAGGCGCTCCCAGACTTGAGTATGCGTGTCACCTGTCTAGGTCACAAGAGCTGATCAAATTATGCTGGGGTTAATGGTATGAGCGCTCCGATAAGTGGTAGGGCTTAGCTTATCGCGTATATTTTCAATGCTGTTACTAGGTTGTCATATTCTTAAGGCACAATCATGCCTCTACTTTAAGAGGGTCTTCAGCATGCAGTTTGAAAGCAAACAAGAATTTAGTGCTATTGCAGGGCAGCGTGGCTATGATTTGTACTATGCGGCAGTGCTCGATGAAAATGGCATAGAGAAGCCCATTACACAGCAGATGATTGACCAGCTA
>CAZBWS010000018.1:0-1992 GCA_964495705.1 uncultured Gammaproteobacteria bacterium | reverse complement strand
GCTCGATGAAAATGGCATAGAGAAGCCCATTACACAGCAGATGATTGACCAGCTATATGAACGACTTTGTGCCGAAAATACAATACGCGAGGCCATTTCTCGATAGTAGCTGCTATATAAGTCGGTTCTGTGTCTTACACTTAAACAATTCGCGCTTGTATTCGATTCCACTGATAATGGAGTTTAGCAATAGCAAGGTACGTTGATGTAGCTCTTGGTCTTTCCTATAGTCCGCTTTGGCAATAAAGTCGACACGTCCAGCACCTAGTAGATCTTGACAAGTATTGCGTTGACGCTCGTTTTTATCTTTATAAACAGCAATGGCGTGGCCGCCTTCCTTTTTTGTCATGGCCATACTGGGCACATCGGTTAAACCGTCACCAATATAGATAATATTTTCAAATGGCACGGGTCGCTCGTCTTCCCCCATATGCCCATTGATGGACTGGCTGAGGTTTTCTATACCCTTATTAATGCGGAATAAGAACTGGGTTTTACTGGTATCTGTGATAACAAGCTTGGGGAAAGTCGCAATGCCGCGATAGTCAAAGTAATATTCAGAGGCGTAAATATTTGAGAACTTGTCTTTAATATCGATGCCTTCCAAGATTTCTTTCATGCCCGCAGAAACCACATAGTGTTTTACTTTAGTGTCAGGGCTGCGTTTGTCTACATAGTCATTGATCAAATCAAACCATTGCTCAACACCGGCGTAGTATTTAATGTGGCTGGCGAGCTCTGCATAATCGGCACGAGTGATATTGACGTGCTTCTCCTGAGCTTTTTCTAGTAATTTGCGCATATAGACAAGCATGTTCTCTGCGCCAGTTTCCTGTACCTCCTGACCTACTTCGGCCCAGAAGCTATCCGCATCAATACCCAGCTTGGGTAAAATAGCGTAATCCTGCATTGGCTTAGGTGTTAGTGTGCCGTCAAAGTCATAGACAATGGCGATGGTATCTTGAATAAATTTATTAGGCATATCATTAGTATAAAAGCTTATCTCGCGTCAGGTAAGCAGTATCTCTGGTTTTAGAGGACAGTGTTCGTGTCTTCTGTGGGCACTGTTTAAGTTTTTCTTGGCCTTTATTCTATGCAGACTAAATAGAGGAGATAGCTTATGAAGCAAAAATGGTTAAATATGTTGGCAGGTTATGGCTCGCATCACCAAAATACAATCAATGCAGTGATGCATATCATTGGCGTACCTTTTATTATGCTGGGCGCATTAATTCCCCTGACCTGGTTAGGCACTGATATTGCTGGCCTTAATATCAACGCAGCACTACTGTTGTATATAGCGTTAGGCGCTTTCTATTTTTCTTTAGATAAAGCCTGTGCGATTTTCTTTTTCCTATACGCAGGCTTGATCTTAACCGCAGCCAATATTATTGGCGAACAGATGACGACGAGTCAGGCGTGGATAATTAGTGCAGCTACATTTTTTGGTGGTTATATATTTCAGTTTATTGGTCATGCTATTGAAGGTAAGGCGCCGGCATTGATGAAGCACCCGGTGCAGTCACAAATTGCGGCTCCCTTGTTTATTGTTGTAGAGCTGTTTAAGTTTATGGGAGTAAAGGAAGATATGTTTAATGCCATGCAGGCACGCATTAAAGAGTGGGAGCAAGCTGAAATATAGGCTTACAGTGTTTGAAGGTATTGCTTCGGTGTTTTCCCTGTCCAGCGTTTGAATGCTCGATAGAAGGCGCTGGGCTCTGCGTAGCCTAGCAATCCTGCAATATCTTCTTGGCTCAGCGTTTGCTGAGCCAAGTAATCAATGGCATGTTCTTTGCGGAGTCCATCTACTATATCTTGGAACTGATGGTTTTCTTCTGCTAGGCGGCGTTGCAAAGTCCTAGCGGATACGTTGAGTTGCTCAGCAATCCACTGGCGATCTATTTCCCCCTGGCTTAAACACGATTTCACTAACACTTCTGTGCGTTGGCGCCAGCTAGATTCACTTAAGGCCTTTAGTTGACGCTCGGCAAA
>CAZBWS010000017.1:0-32605 GCA_964495705.1 uncultured Gammaproteobacteria bacterium | reverse complement strand
CTTTTGGACGCTATCAACAAAGGAGCGTCTGACATACACTTTGAACCCTATGAGAAAATGTATAGAGTGCGCCTACGAATAGATGGGATGCTAAAGGAGGTCTCAAAACCGCCCTTGGGCATGGGCAACAGACTGACCGCACGTTTAAAAGTAATGTCTCGTATGGATATCTCTGAAAAAAGAATTCCTCAAGATGGTAGAATAAAACTCAAACTATCCAAAACTCGTTCAATTGACTTCCGCGTCAACACTTGCCCCACGCTTTTTGGCGAAAAAATAGTATTGCGGATACTCGACCCTAGTAGTGCTACTTTAGGAATTGACATGCTCGGTTACGAGCCTGAGCAGAAACAAGCCTACCTGGACGCGCTCAACAATCCTTATGGAATGATCCTTGTTACAGGTCCAACAGGAAGTGGTAAAACAGTATCACTGTATACAGGCCTAAATATACTCAACACAGAGGGTCGAAATATTTCCACCGCAGAAGACCCTGCAGAAATCAATCTACCAGGCATCAACCAAGTTAACGTGAACCCCAAACAAGGCTTGGACTTCGGAGTAGCTCTGAAAGCCTTCCTACGTCAGGACCCTGATATCATTATGGTTGGAGAGATCCGTGATTTAGAAACTGCAAGCATTGCAATTAAAGCCGCACAAACTGGCCATATGGTAATGTCTACGCTACATACTAACGACGCACCTCAAACACTCGCTAGAATGATAAACATGGGAATAGCCCCATTTAACTTAGCAACAGCCGTAAACTTGATTATTGCTCAACGCTTAGCTCGCCGCCTTTGTGAAAGCTGTAAAGTAGTGGACGATATCCCAAAAACAGCATTAGTTAGCGCCGGTTTCAAAGAGGACAGCCTAGCAGAATTGGTGGTTTACAAAGCGGTGGGCTGCGACAAATGCAATGACGGTTTCAAAGGGCGAGTAGGCATCTATCAGGTCATGCCCATATCAGAAGCAACATCCAAGATAGTTATGCGTGAAGGCAATGCTATTGAAATTGCCGAACAGGCTCAAAAAGAAGGCATCAATGACATTCGTCAATCTGGCCTAGAGAAAGTTCGTCAAGGCGTTACCAGCTTAGCCGAATGCAACAGAGTAACGATGGAGTAACCCATGGCAGAAGTGAAAAAAAATATTTTTACCTATAAAGGTACTGATAAAAAAGGCTCCAAAGTTGAAGGTGAGCTTGAAGGCCATAATGTTGACTTAGTTAAGGCTAGTTTACGCCAAAAAGGCATAAACCCTCTAGTAGTCAAGAAAAAGCCAAAGCCACTATTTGGGGAATCGGCAGGTAAAATAACAGCCGGAGATATCGCAATATTCGCCAGACAGTTAACAACCATGATGGAGGCTGGAGTGCCCTTGGTTCAATCCTTTGACATTGTTGGGAATGGCTGCGAAAACATGGCCATGCAAAAACTTATTTTTGCTTTAAAAGGCGAAATTGAAGGCGGCGCCAGCATGTCACAAGCCCTAGCCAAACACCCAAAGCATTTTGATGACCTGTTTGTTAGCCTTGTTGCCGCAGGAGAGCAATCGGGTACGCTAGAAGACCTGTTAAATAAAATTGCAATTTATAAGGAAAAAACAGAGGCTATCAAGAAAAAAGTCAAAAGTGCTCTGAGCTATCCTATAGCCGTAATGGTTGTTGCCACGATTGTGACGATCATTCTTCTCGTTTATGTAGTCCCTCAATTTAAAAGCGTATTCGAAGGTTTCGGCGCAGACCTTCCTGCATTTACCCTTATGGTTGTCAGGCTTTCAGAATGGATGCAAGCCAACTGGCATTACTTTGTTGGAACAATAATCGCTATTGTTGTCATTTTTATTGAAGCGAAAAAACGCTTTCCTATAGTCGGCATATATATGGACAAGTTTTCACGCAAAGCTCCCATTTTTGGACAAATAGTAGAGAAATCTATTTTGGCACGTTTCTCTAGGACGCTTGCCACAATGTTCGCGGCTGGCGTACCGCTAGTGGAAGCCATGGACTCTGTGGCTGGAGCAGCAGGCAATTACGACTACACTCAAGCCACTTACAGAATAAGAGACGAAGTCGCAACAGGTGACCAGCTCAATGTCGCGATGAAGCGAACAGGATTATTCCCTAATATGATCATACAAATGGTCACTATTGGCGAAGAATCAGGTTCTGTAGATGGCATGTTAAATAAAGTGGCTGATTTTTACGAAGAGGAAGTCGATGCCGCCGTTGAATCTATTAGTAGTTTGATGGAACCAATGATTATGGCCGTTTTAGGCGTCCTTATTGGCGGGCTGGTAATTGCCATGTATCTACCTATTTTCAAAATGGGCGGAGCTATTACTTAGTGTCTTTCTCAACTATTATATTCGGGCTCGAACAGAGCCCGTTTTTGTTTTATTGCGCTGCCTTTGTATTCGGTGCCTGTATAGGCAGTTTTTTAAATGTGGTCATCTACCGCCTGCCCATCATGATGGAGCGCGAATTCAAAGAGAGCTGTGAAGAGTATTTTGACTGCACTTGCGAGAGCCAAACGGAGGGGGTTAATGAGAAGATATTTACTCTCTCCAAGCCTCGTTCACGCTGCCCGGGCTGTGGGCGACAAATCAAAGCTTGGGAAAACTTGCCCATCATTAGCTACCTTCTCATGCGTGGGAAGTGCACGGGCTGTAAGCAAAAAATCTCTATACAATATCCCTTGGTTGAACTGCTTGTTGGCCTACTCTCTGTTGCCTTAGCCATTAAATTTGGGGTCAGCCTACAGTTTTTAGCTGCTTTTGCTATGACCGCGGCCTTGGTTGCCATGAGCGGTATTGATATTAAGGTCCAATTGCTGCCCGATAGCATGACCTTGCCCTTCCTGTGGTTAGGCCTGTTAATTAGCCTAATTGGCGGAGGCTTATTTGTTGACCCTCAAACCGCGATTGTCGGTGCCGCGCTGGGTTACCTCTCGCTCTGGTCCGTCTACCATATCTTCAAGCTGGCAACAGGTAAAGAAGGCATGGGCTATGGCGACTTCAAGCTATTAGCTATGCTGGGTGCGTGGATGGGTGCATCAATGCTGCCTCTAATCATTATTCTATCTGCGCTGGCAGGCAGTGTGATTGGTTTGGGTCTGATTGTGTTTCAGGGTCGCGATAAAGCCACCCCTCTGCCCTTTGGCCCCTACCTCGCAATTGCAGGGTGGATTGCCTTTCTCTGGGGAGACCGTATTATGAGTGCTTATCTCAGTCAATTTTAGACAGGACTAATATATGTTTGTTGTAGGTATTACGGGAGGCATTGGCAGCGGCAAGACCACTGTTTCCAACCTTTTTGCTGATCTTGGTGTCACCGTGATTGACGCCGATGTATCTGCGCGTAGCATTGTTGAACCTGGACAAGCCGCGCTGACAGAAATAGAGCAGACTTTTGGCAAGGGCGTCATCCAGGCCGATGGCTGCCTTAATCGTCATGCCCTGCGCGATATTGTATTTGCAGACACGGACAAGCGTCTGCAGTTAGAAGCAATAACCCACCCTGCCATACGTCAAAATATGCTGGCTCAATTAAATCAATGCGACGACCCCTACGCCATTCTCGTTTTGCCGCTATTAGTTGACACTGGTCAATGGGAGATGATGATTGACCGAGTTTTAGTGGTCGATATAGATGAGCAAAGCCAACGCCAACGGGTTATGCAAAGAGATAACTTAAGCACCGAACAGGTTAACCAGATTCTCGACGCGCAAGTCTCTAGGGTAGAGCGCCTCGGTGCTGCAGACGATATATTGCTTAATAACCACGGCATTGAGCACTTGCAAGAAAAAGTCGCTCACTATCATGGTGTTTATTCATTGATGGCAACGGAAGGTGCTGATGCAGTTCCTACATAAACAAGATAAAATGCGTGCAATTTCTCTTGGAAAACTGCCGTGTTAAGCCCTGTCGTTTTTGAACACCCGCTCAACGAACGTATCCGCTTGTTTTTACGCCTGGATCGCTTGTTTCAACGTATTGAGCACCATGCTCAAAAGCAATCGGTGTGGGACTCTCAAACCTGTATTCGTCTAATTTTAGAACTGACTGAGCTAACCAATCGTGGGGACCTAAAAACAGAGGTGATGAAAGAGCTAGAGCGCCACCACAGCTCGCTTAAACCCCTGCTTAACGACGCCGCTGTTGATCACAGCCGCCTCGGGCAGCTGCTCGATAAGCAACAGCACTTAATGAGTGCGGTCTATGATTCTGACGGCAAGCTAACCACCCATATCCGCAATGACGAAATGCTGAACGGTGTACAGCAACGAGTGTGTGTGCCCGGTGGAGGCTGTGACTTTGACTTACCCCTATACCATCAATGGCTACAGCGGCCTATCGAGGCTCGCCACACTCAGTTTCTTGCTTGGATATCTCCCTACGAGCACGTCAGAGAAGCGATCGCACTGTCACTTGAAGTTATGCGCCTCAGCGCCAACACCCAGCAAGTCATAGCTGAGCAGGGCTTTTACGATCAAGTTTTGGACACCAATCAACCACTACAGTTATTGCGTATCATTTTGGCTCCGGGCTTAGACTGCTACCCTGAAGTCAGCGCGGGAAAGCATCGCTTTAGCATTCGCTTTTTTAGTATGCCCAATACCCAGGAACGCCCCATACAGGTCAAGGAGAATGTCGACTTCTCTCTATCCACCTGCGGTCTGTAGCCTCACTAAGGCCTTGCAAATAAACTAATCCCTGCCACGCCCTGCGCCCCTGCAGCAACCGCAAGGGGGAGATCCTTTTCCTGCATGCCGCCCAAGGCATAAACAGGGATATGCGCTTCACTGACTATTTTTTCAAAAGCCTCCCAACCCAGCGTATCCACACCAGGGTGAGTAGGCGTATCTTGAACGGGGCCAAGCACCACAAAATCAACTCCAATCGACTCCGCTTGGCGCAGCTCATCCAGATTGTGTACTGATGCGGATAGACTGCCTGCAGTACTAAGCTGCGCCATTTTCGTCTCAAGCAATGCTTTGGATGTCAGGTGCAAGCCGGCACCCAAGCGCATAGCCAGATCTATATTGCCGTGTATTTGCCAACGCACTTGAGGATGTCGTTCAATCAACTGTTTCGCAATAGCCTCATACGTCCCGCTAGCAAGCTGGGGAAGACGCAATATCGCCGCGCTGACTTGGTGGCATTCAAGACGATGACTTATTTCATTCATCGCCTCTGCATCGCTAAGGTCCGGGCTAATCATTAGCCGATTAGGCAATTGTAGTGCCGTGATGATCGCCTTGTTCGCATCGGGGAAATCAACAGGATTAAGTTGATCTAGCGGCAACCAAAAAATCGGCTGCCCTTCTTTACCATAGGCCTGGCCAGAAAAATCCCATACCTGCCAAACATCCAGACACACAGACTTATCTGTATAGTGGTGGTTTATTTTTATAAGGGGCTGCATTGCTCCTGCCTGAATGCCCAGCTCTTCGAAGAGTTCTCTCTGCAAGGCCTCTTGAACTATTTCACCCGCTTCGACCTTGCCGCCAGGGAATTCCAACTTGCCGCCCATATGGGCCTCTTGGGCACGCCTAGCCACCAACACCCGCCCCTGCGAGTCTTTAATAACCGCAACAGCCACGTGTACTAGCTTAGGCATGCTTAGGTTCGATACTCTGCATTAATTTTCACATAATCATAGCTCAGGTCACAGGTCCACAATGTGTGCGCTGTATCGCCACGTCCTAGCTGTATGCATATAGTAATATCTTCAGCGCGCATCACCTCTGCTCCAGCATCTTCAGTGTAAGCAGGGTCTCGGCCTCCATCCTTGACAATGCTGACACCATTTAAACTAAAATTAACTTTACTCAAGTCCAAGCCACTTAAACCCGCTCGGCCAATCGCTGCCAATACTCTCCCCCAATTAGGATCACTGGCGAACAACGCCGTTTTTACCAATGGCGAGTGCGCAATGGTATAGGCCAACTGCTTACACTCGGCAACGTCACGAGCTTGCTGCACCTCAATACTCACAAATTTAGTCGCACCTTCCGCGTCACGTACAATCGCTTGAGCTAATTTTTGCATGACTGAACGAATTGCTTGCAACAAGCTATCTGCATTCTTATCCCCTATGCGGATAGGTGGATTGTCGGCCTTTGCCGTGGCAATTAATACACAGGCATCATTGGTGGATGTATCGCCATCTACGCTAATGCTATTAAAAGAACTGTCTACCGACGACTTCAATAAGGCCTGTAAACTCGCTTTATCAACAGCTGCGTCCGTAGCAATATACGCCAACATAGTCGCCATATCAGGGCAGATCATACCCGCCCCTTTACTGATTCCAGAGATCGTTACTGTCGTACCGCAATCCAGTTCTAACTGTTCTGAATAGCCCTTCGCCAGTGTATCTGTGGTCATAATACCGTTTGCTGCAGCCAACCAGTTATCTTCCTTTAGATCAGATACCAATAACGGCAATGCAGAGGCGATTTTTTCTACTGGTAAGTACTCCCCAATCACTCCCGTCGAAAAAGGCAACACCGCGCGCGCATCTGCACCAGTTTGCTGCGCCACTATCTCACAGCTTTGCTGTGCCGTCTGCATACCCTTCACACCAGTTCCAGCATTGGCATTACCCGCATTGATTAATAAATAACGAGTATCAGCTTGAATGAGATTATCTTTGGCGACCAGCACTGGGGCTGCGCAAAAAGCATTGCGGGTAAAGCTTGCAACAACATTGCTACCTTCAGCGATTTCCAGCAACACCAAGTCATCCGCATTAGCATTGCGGATACCGCAATAACCAGCGGCTAGCTTCACGCCAGCAATAGGCAAAATAGTTTTGGGGGCTTGTAAGGCTACGGCCATAATCTCATTCTCAACGTAAAAGCGGGGCTAAACCCCGCTTTGATCCAACTTATGTATGAACGGCTAAGCGAGTTTGCCGTGGCACTGTTTATATTTTTTGCCTGACCCACAGGGGCAAGGTTCATTGCGACCCACCTTAGGTGGGGTGCGCACAGGCGCAGGTCCTACAGGTCGGCGTTGCTCTGGCTGCGTCGCTGCTTCCGATTCTGCTTCAGCCTCTCCGTGCCCATAATTGATCTCTGTGGACTGCTGATTTTGCTCTTCCAGCTCATCGACCTGAGCTTGTGACTGCACTTCGATCAGGTGCAGTTTTGAGACAACTTCTTCTTTAATACGGTCAATCAAATCCTTAAACATCTGGAAGGACTCTCGTTTGTACTCTTGCTTAGGGTCTTTCTGTGCACTAGAGCGGAAGCCAATTCCTTTGCGTAAATAGTCCATTGCTGCCAAATGATCTTTCCAATTGCTATCTAGCACCCACAGCATTATCTGCTTTTCAAAACGACGTGCGTCCTCCGCACCTAGCAGTTCTTCCTTTACTTCGTATTGCGCTAACAAGCTTTGCATAATGCGCTGCAGAAGATTTTCCTCATACAGTTCGTCTTCTTCATCTAACCACTGCTGAATCGGCAATTGCATAGCGAAATCAGACTTCAACGCAGCCGTAAGACCTTCAATATCCCAACGCTCTTCCAAGCTACCTTGGGGTATAAAATTAGCAAATAAGTTGCCAATAACATCCTCACGCAAGCCGATTATAGTGGCTGAAATATCATTACTGCCCATTACCTCTGCGCGCTGCTCATAGATCACTTTGCGCTGATCGTTGGCAACATTGTCATACTCCAATATGTTTTTACGCATATCATAGTTATGGCCTTCTACCTTACGCTGCGCATTTTCAATCGCTTTCGACAACCAAGGGTGTTCAATCGCCTCGCCCTCTTCCATACCCATGCGCTGCATTAAGCCCTTAACCTTGTCAGAGGCAAAGATACGCATCAGATTGTCTTCCAATGACAGATAAAAACGCGATGCACCAGGGTCACCTTGGCGACCTGCACGTCCGCGTAGCTGGTTATCAATACGGCGAGATTCGTGACGTTCGCTGCCGATGATATGCAAACCACCAGAATCTAGCACCTGTTGATGACGTACAGCCCAGTCTTGTTTGATTTTTTCTATCTTGGTGTCAGAGGGGTTTTCTAGATTATTGATTTCTTCTTCAAAGCTGCCGCCTAAAACAATATCCGTACCACGCCCTGCCATATTGGTCGCAATGGTCACTGCACCTGGGTAGCCCGCCTGAGCAACAATATGCGCTTCGCGCTCATGCTGCTTCGCATTCAAGATCTCGTGCTTAATACCTTCCTTTTTCAACAAACCATTTAATATTTCGGATGTTTCAATGGATGCCGTACCCACCAAAACAGGCTGCTGTTTGGCCTGGGATTCGCGAATATCAGCAATAATAGCCTGATATTTTTCCTGCATCGTCATATAAACTAAGTCTGCACGATCATCGCGCACCATCGGCTTATGCGTAGGAATAACGATTACTTCCAAGCCATAAATTTGTACTAACTCACTAGCTTCAGTGTCAGCCGTACCTGTCATACCAGACAGTTTCTCATACAAGCGAAAGTAGTTTTGATAAGTAATAGAGGCCAAGGTTTGGTTTTCGTTCTGTATCTCTACGCCTTCTTTGGCTTCTACAGCCTGATGTAAGCCATCTGACCAGCGGCGCCCCGGCATCTTACGCCCAGTAAATTCATCGACAATAACAACCTCACCCCCTTCAACCACATACTGCACATCGCGCTGAAACACATGGTGGGCCTTAAGGGCGGCATCAACAAAGTGCATCAGGGCAATATTAGAAGGGTCGTACAAACTGCCGCCGTCTGCCAGAATACCCGCATCAGTCAGAATCGCTTCCACGCGCTCGTGACCTTGCTCTGTCAGTGTAATACTGCGTGTTTTCTCATCTACAGCAAAGTCGCCATCAGGCTCTTCGCCTTCGGCAACTTCTTGAGTTGAACGCTGCAAGCTTGGCGCGAGTTTGTCGATAACAATATACAACTCACTATTATCGTTTGTCGGCCCAGATATGATTAACGGCGTACGAGCTTCATCGATCAGGATTGAGTCCACTTCATCAATGATGGCATAATTCAGCTCGCGCTGAACCTTGTCTTCCAAACTGAACGCCATGTTGTCGCGCAAGTAATCAAAGCCGAACTCATTGTTGGTGCCATAGGTTATATCCGCTGCATAAGCCTGTTTACGACTGGCGGGCCGCAAGCGTAGATACCCGCCTTCATTGCCAGCATAATCCGCATCAAACAAATACGATGAGCTATCCGGCCCCATACCGCCAGAAGAATTGATGATGCCCACGGATAAACCAAGAAAATTATAAACCTGAGCCATAGTCTCGCCATCGCGGCGCGCTAGGTAATCATTTACAGTGATAACATGAACACCCTTCCCAGATAGGGCATTCAGATAAGCCGCCAGTGTTGCCACTAGTGTCTTACCTTCACCTGTGCGCATTTCCGCTACCTTACCTTGGTGTAAAACCAAGCCACCAACCAGCTGTACATCATAATGGCGCATGCTGTGAACTCGCACAGCAGCCTCTCGCACAACCGCAAAAGCTTCCGATTGAACATCATCCAAGCTAGCCCCGTCTGCTACACGCTGCTTTAACTCTTGCGTTTTCGACTGCAGCTGCTCATCACTCAGCCCTTGCATGGTGTCTTCGAGCTGGTTAGCGGCTTCTACCACTTTACGTAAGCGCTTCACCACTCGGTCATTGCGGCTGCCAAAAATTTTACGGATGAATTTCAACAATAGCTGGAACATGTACTTCTACTTTTAATAGTCTGTAGCTAGCCTTCTTAAAGCCAGCAAGGAATTAGGTTTTGATGGTGGCATTAACAGTATTTGCAAGCCCGCAACAACAAACGGCCAAGCTTGCGCTTGGCCGTTGCTAGTATAAAGATTCTTACAGCGCCGTCTATTGTATATAGACGATTTGATCAGGTATTTGCTTTAATTAAGCGCAATAAACTTGGCTGGGTCTATCTTCTTGCCATCTTTAATCACTTCAAAGTGAACATGTGGTCCAGTAGAGCGCCCCGTTGACCCCATTAAAGAAATTGCCTGGCCCTTTTTCACTGCCTCACCCTCGCGGACAAGGTTCTTTTTGTTATGTCCATAACGGGTGATGTAACCATTGCCGTGGGTAATTTCCACCAAGTTACCATAGCCATAACGCTTGCCAGAATATGTTACAACGCCACCGCCAACAGCCACAATCTCACTATTTTCCTTACCTGCAAAATCGATGCCCTTATGAAACTGCTGATTTCCGCCAAAAGGGTTCGTGCGCCAGCCATAATAGGACGACAACCAGCCCTTCTGTACGGGGCGACCAGCGGGATACACCTCTTGCTTAAGATTTTGATCAGAAAGGACATTTTCGAGCACAGCTAACTGAGAGCTACGGTTCTTTAGCTCCCCTTCTAATTCTATTATCGACTGTTCTAAACTATCTAAATTAATAGAGCTATCATCTAAGGCCTCTGTAGGGCCGCCCATAGCCGGCGCATGAGTAAAGTTAAACTCTTTGCTATCAATATCCGCCATGGCTAGTAGACGAGAGCCAAGGGCATCAATGCGCGTAATATGCCCCTGCAAGCGACCTAGGCGTCCTGCGAGGGCATTCAAGTCGGAGTCAGCCTGCGCACGCAACTCATCGAGGCGCAAACGCTGCTGATCCACCTGCTCAGTCCACTCAACAACGTAGGCTTCAGGCGATCGTTGCGCCCCAGTAATATAACCACTCAACACTAGTCCACCAACCAAGAACAGGATAGCACCCAGCAATATGCCCGCTTGTAGCGCGCCGCCGATGTGTAAACTATGTGGCTTACCGCCACGATTGGTATAAACTACTATATTCATATTGAGTAAATCACTTGAAAAATCAGGCAGATAATACGTTTTCTTCAAGTAATTAACAAATATTCACGGATATTATGGCGACAATTCAAAACTTTTTGACCAATTCGGTACTTAAAAGAGCCGCAATACTGAAAAAGCAGACGATGAAGCTGACTGGCTTGCTGCCTGCACAATTCATTGGGCACTGCCAAGTGGCGGAAATTTCAGGGGAACATATCACCATAGCGGTTAGCTCTCCAGCCTGGTCTAGCCAGTTACGCTACTACCTCCCTAGCATCAAAAAAAGCTTCCCCTATCAGCATATCCGCATACTGGTCAGCCCTGAAATGAGTGGTGTATTTCAGGTAGAGAAGCAAAGCTCGCCGCGCCAACTAGATGATCTGGCCGCATCACAAATAAGCTCTACGGCAGAAAATATTAAAGACCCCAAACTAAAAAACGCCATGCTGCGTTTGGCGCAGCATGGCGTTTCTAAGAAAGCTAAAGACTCTTAAGCAGAAACTGCAGAAATAAGCGGCTCTGAGTAAGAAATAGGCGCATCAGCTACATTATCAAAAGTAACTCGTTCATAAGCGTCTTCATGGCGTAGCAACTCATGCAACAAAGCATTATTTAAAGCATGGCCTGATTTACACCCTTTGTAAGCGCCAATCAAACTATTGCCTAGTAAGTACAAGTCACCAATCGCATCGAGAATTTTGTGCTTCACAAACTCATCGTCATAGCGCAAACCATCTTCATTTAGGACACGGTAATCATCGACAACAATAGCGTTGTCCATACTGCCACCCAAGGCTAAATTCTGCTCGCGCAATGCTTCAATATCTTTGGTAAAACCAAAGGTACGTGCTCGACTAACCTCTTTTAGAAACGACGTTGTTGAGAAATCAATCTCTGCAAATTGTGCGCTATCGCTAAATGCAGGGTGATCAAATTCAATTTCAAAGCCTACCTTAAACCCTTCAAAAGGTTCAAAGCGAGCGCTTTTTCCATCAACACAAACCTCTACAGGCTTAATAATGCGGATAAACTCTTTTGCAGCATTTTGGTCTTGTACTCCCGCCGATTGCAGTAGGAATACAAACGGGCCTGCACTGCCGTCCATAATAGGTACTTCCGCCGCTGTGAGCTCAACATAGGCATTATCTATACCTAAACCTGCCATCGCTGATAACAGGTGCTCTACAGTTGAAACCTTAACGTCTCCCTTGCCGATCGTCGTGGAGAGAGTTGTTTCAGTAACGTTTTCAGCTGACGCATGAATTTCAACCACAGGGTCTAAATCAACACGGCGAAAGATGATACCCATATTAATAGGTGCGGGGCGCAGTGTTAGATAGATTTTCTCGCCTGTGTGCAAGCCTACACCAGTGGCGCGAATAATATTTTTAAGCGTACGTTGTTTAATCATATTTTTAATCTCTATCTATTCTGCTACTCAATCGGCAACAGCTGCTTGCAAGCCTCTTTGCTTATGTGGCGCATTATAGGCAATATGCCCTAGAGGCTCTACTCTAAGACTCATTTCACTGCAAAGTTGACCAGTTTGTACCAAAAAAAATACAAATAGTTCACGTCAACCACCACAATGCCTCACCTTTAAAGCTAGAACTAGTCCGCTTGGCGACGTAAAAACGCTGGAATATCTAAATATTCTTCGTCTACCGCAGTCTGTACCACATCATCACCTACTGCGATTTTGTTGCGGCGTATTGCCGTAGGCGTATCTAAGCCAGCGTAGTCCACTTCACCACTAGCTTTGCGCTTAACCACTTCAATTTGAGGGCGCTGCTGAGCCTGTGGAGCCTGCTGCTGTAGCGGCTGATCTAGGCCTGTAGCAACAATTGTGACGCGAACTTCATCTTGTAGTGACATATCAAAACCAGAACCAAATACAATCTGTGCATCTTCAGAGGCAATTTCTTTTACGATTTCACCAATAGCGTTCACTTCGCCTAGGGTAATATCCATACCAGAAATGACATTAACCAAAATACCGCGAGCGCCTTTTAAGTTCACGTCTTCTAATAGCGGGCTAGAAATAGCCAGCTGAGTGGCCTCAACAGAGCGATTTTCGCCACTGGCTGAACCAGAGCCCATCATCGCCTTGCCCATTTCACCCATAACCGTGCGTACATCAGCAAAGTCAACGTTAACCAAGCCAGGTAAAGTGATCAGTTCTGAGATGCCCTGTACCGCATTTTTCAAAACGTCATTGGCTGCCGCATAGGCGCTCAATAAGGTCGCTTCTGGCCCTAGAGCTACCATCAACTTATCGTTAGGAATAGTGATCAAGGAATCCACATTACTCTCTAACTCGGCCATGCCATCGACTGCAAATCCCATGCGTTTCTTGCCTTCAAAGGCGAAAGGTTTGGTCACTACAGCTACGGTCAAAATGCCCATATCTCGAGCAATTTGTGCAATAACTGGAGCTGCACCCGTACCTGTGCCACCGCCCATGCCAGCGGTAATAAACAGCATATCCGCACCTTGAATCGACGACTGAATCAACTCGCGATCTTCTAGTGCCGCTTGACGACCTACGTCAGGTTTAGCGCCAGCACCCAAGCCCTTAGTGATGCCTTGGCCAATTTGCAAGCCTTGCACATCTGTGATTTTACTCAAAGCTTGAGAATCCGTATTGGCGCAGATGAAATCTACCCCTTCAATATCGGCATCCAACATATGTGTTACAGCGTTACCGCCGCAGCCACCTACGCCAATCACCTTGATAACGGCATCTGAACTTACCATGTCCAACATTTGAAATGTCATTTTACTCTCTCCTCGTTTTGACCCTAAAGGGGGCCGCCCAAAAATTAAAATACAAATTAAAAAACACTAATATGTCACCAGACATACTGTTAAAAATTACCTTGAAACCAAGCTTTCATGCGCTCTAATAACGACCCGACTCCACCCTCTTTGGCTTCCTCTCTATATCGGCCTTGCGACTTGCTGCCAACCAACAATAATCCAACACCCGTTGCATGGATGGGATTCGTTACCACATCGGATAAACCCGTCACATGGCGTGGCATACCTAGGCGCACTGGCATATTAAATATCTCTTCGGCTAAATCGGTCAGGCCTTCCATCTTCGAGCTGCCACCGGTCATTACGATGCCTGCGGCAATTAGGTCTTCGTGGCCACTGCGGCGTAATTCAGCTTGAATCAACGTCAGCAATTCTTCATAACGTGGCTGAACCACATCGACTAAGGTCATGCGTGACAACTTACGTGGCTCACGATCACCAATGCCTGGCACTTCAATCGTCTCATCGGGGTTCGCTAGCTGCTGCAGTGCGCAGCCGTAGCGTATTTTGATATCTTCCGCGTCTTGGGTGCGTGTGCGCAATGCCACCGCAACATCATTCGTCACTTGATCCCCAGCGATAGGGATAACCGCAGTGTGTTGAATGGACCCATCTAAAAAGACGGCAATATCTGTAGTACCACCACCGATGTCTACGATGCATACACCGAGATTTTTCTCATCATCGGTCAACACTGAATAACTAGAGGCCAGTTGCTCAAGGATCACGTCATCTACTTCTAGACCGCAGCGGCGTACACATTTAATAATATTTTGTGCGGCGCTTTCAGCACCTGTCACCATATGAACCTTAGCTTCTAAGCGAACACCCGACATACCAATCGGCTCTTTAATACTCTCTTGCCCATCGATCACAAACTCTTGGGGCAAGACATGTAAAATTCTTTGGTCGCCTGGAATATTGTAAGCTCTTGCTGCATCGATCACTCGATCCACATCGGCCTGCATGACTTCACGGTCGCGTATAGCAACGATGCCGTGAGAGTTCAAGCTGCGAATATGACTACCTGCAATACCAGCATACACAGAATGAATTTGACACCCAGCCATCAATTCAGCCTCTTCCACTGCACGCTGAATGGACTGTACTGTGGACTCAATATTGACCACCACGCCCTTTTTTAAGCCTCTTGAAGGGTGCGAACCAAAGCCGACTATCTCAATCACGCCCTCAGCATTCACTTCGCCGACAATGGCAACAATTTTAGATGTGCCTATATCTAGACCAACAATCATTTCTCTATCGGCGCGTCTAGACATGGTTTTTCTCTACTTTGGCGTTCACTTCACTACTCCACTCAATGGCAAAGCCATTGCTATATCTCAAATCTATTTTAGCTGCACGCTGCAGCTCATCCGCATTAAAAACGCGCAGCGCAGTCAACAAGCGCTGTATTGCCTGCTCTTTGTTGCGCTCTAAAAAGCGCACTTGAATATCATTGTGCAAAACCAATTCCCAAGCATTGCGTGCATCTAGAGATAGGGCTGTCACCTTATGCTCCCCCAACTGCGAACTTAAACTTGCGTATTCCTCAAGAACACGTAACTCACTGCCCTTAACACCTGACAACTGAGGTAAATCATCTGCAGCTATATCCTGTGCGCCAGCAAAATTTTGCCCCACCTCATTCAATAGCAATGAATTTTTAGAATGCGCATTCCAGTGAGCGACAGCTTGCTGTTCTCGCAGTTGAATCAATAACCGATCGGGCCACTCTCTTCGCAAGGACACTTCACGTACCCAAGGCAGTGCTAATAAGTCTTCTCTAGCAACATCAATATCAATATTGAAGAAATCACCTTGTGCATGCTGTTGTAATACTTCACTAACCTGCTCACTAGTCACGAATTCACGGCTGCCAGTAACCTCAATACTGCGGATAGTGAAGTTTTCCAGCTGCTGGCTGCGCACCCAAAACCCAGTACTGACTAAACTGCTTATCACTAATGCAAACACCGCCAGCTTGAGTAACATTGGACGATAGTCCTTACTCGGCTGTGGCTTGCTAGCACCACGAGTTACCACACGCTTGGCACCGCGAGGCCCCTCTTTGCTGCGCTTAACAGGTTTGCGGTTTTCTTCGCGCTCTTCAGCAGGTTTCCAGTTGTGCAGCAAAGCATCAGACATTAGATGGCCCCCCTGTCTGAGCCAAGCTACCTAGCAATACATGCTGAACTAATTCTTGGAAGTTGATTCCCGCCTGTTCGGCCGCCATCGGCACCAAGCTATGGTCTGTCATGCCAGGTACCGTATTGACTTCAATTAACCAAGGCTGGCCAGATTCGTCTAACATCAGGTCAACCCTCCCCCAACCAGCGGCTTCGACGGCATCAAAGGCCTGCAAAGCTAAATCTTGTAATTTAGACTCCGTCTCACTCGGCAAGCCACAGGGACAGATATAGCGCGTATCGTTGCGCTCGTATTTGGCTGCGTAATCATAAAAATCTTGATCAGTTTCAAGCTGAATGAGAGGTAGTGATTCACCATTTAAAACCGCAGCAGTATATTCAGTTCCAGTAATCCACTGCTCAGCGAACACCACTCCATAATCTGCTGCCAGTTGATAGGCGGCGAATAGATCTTCTGGTCTATTTACCTTGCTCATCCCAATACTAGAGCCTTCTAAGGCAGGCTTGATCATGACCGGCAATGTCAGTTCATCCAATACACGCTGACAGTCTTCTGCCGACTGCATGACGACATACTGAGGCGTTGGCAATCCCATGCCCGCCCACAATAACTTGGTGCGTAGCTTATCCATCGCCAAAGCTGAAGCTAGTACGCCAGAGCCGGTATAGGGCATATCAAGAAGCTCCAACGCCCCCTGCAATACCCCATCCTCTCCACCGCGGCCATGCATAATATTGAACACGCGGTCAAAACCTTCCAATTCCCCCACTACTGACCTATCCGCATCAATAGGGGTCACATCAACACCTGCTGAGCGCAAAGCAGCCAACACCGCTTTACCGCTATTTAAGGAGACTTCACGCTCAGCTGACCAACCGCCCATTAACAGAGCGACTTTGCCATATGCGGATACGCTAGGAAGAGACTGTCGCATTAAGCTTGCACTCCTAGTTTTTCTGGCAAACTATTGGAGATAGCCCCTATATTACCTGCACCTAAGGTGAGGATGACATCTCCGGCCTCCAATACATCAGCCAGTACTTCGGGTAATTTAAAAGGGTCTTCAACAAAAACTGGATTCACCTTGCCACGTGCGCGCACTGCGCCCGCTAAGGTGCGACCATCGGCGCCTGCGATTAAACCTTCTCCAGCGGCGTAAACTTCCGTCAAGCACAACACATCGACATCGGAAATCACTTCACTAAAGTCTTCAAATAAATCATGCGTACGACTATAGCGGTGAGGTTGAAAAGCCACGACTAAACGGCGATCTGGCCAAGCGCTCTTCGCGGCATTAATCGTCGCCAGCATTTCCGTGGGGTGATGGCCGTAGTCATCCACTAACAACACATTGCCCTTAGGTGTTTCAACCTCGCCATGAATTTGGAAGCGGCGCCCGATGCCCGCGAAAGTTTCCAAACCGCTTTGTATAGCGCCCAACTCAACGCCCAGCTCATGGGCCACCGCAATCGCCGCAAGGGCATTTTGAATATTGTGTATACCTGGCATATTCAGGGTGATATTCAACAACTCTTTCGTGCCTGGCAGCTGTACATCGAATAAACTTTGCGAGCCATTAAAGCGTACGTTTAGGGCACGAACATCGGCTTCTTGCTCAACACCGTAAGTGGTTACAGGGCGCGTCACTTTTGGCAGTACTTCGCGAACTACTGGGTCATCTACACACAGCACCGCCATGCCATAAAAAGGCAAGTGATGCAGGAATTCGACAAAGGTCTCTTTAAGCTTGGCGAAATCTCCACCATAGGTACTTAAGTGGTCTGCATCTATATTGGTAACGATAGAAATAACGGGCTGTAGATAAAGGAAAGACGCGTCTGACTCATCTGCCTCTGCCACTAAATATTCACCATCGCCTAAGCGTGCATTGGTACCTGCACTCGTTAGCTTGCCGCCAATGACAAAGGTGGGGTCCATGCCGCCCTCTGCCAACAGCGAGGCCGTCAAACTCGTTGTCGTTGTCTTGCCGTGAGTTCCCGCTACCGCAATACCTTGGCGAAAGCGCATTAACTCTGCCAACATTTCGGCACGGGGCACAATTGGAATACGCGAAGCACGTGCTTCAATTACTTCAGGATTCGATTCATTCACCGCAGTAGAAGTTACCACCACATCAACACCACGGATATTTTCTGCAGCGTGGCCGATATAAACAACCACACCAGCTTCGCGCAAGCGATGGGTATTCGCACTCTCCGCTATGTCCGAACCACTGACTTGATAGCCGAGATTTTGTAGCACTTCGGCAATGCCACACATGCCCACACCGCCAATACCGACAAAGTGAATATTGCGTGTACGACGCATGGGGTTATGCCATTTAGCCGCTTGGTTCAAATCAGTCATTATGCGCTCCTTGCTCCAACAAAACGTCGACAACTAGTCGAGTAGACTCCGGCATACCTTGCTCACGCGCAGCTTCTGCCATCGCCAATAAATTGTCTCTGTTTTGAATATATTCTGCTAACCAACCTGCTAGCTGGTCCACTTCTAATTCACGTTGAGGAATCATCACCGCTGCTTTTTCTTTCGCTAGAAACAGGGCGTTTGCCGTTTGGTGGTCATCTACTGCGTGAGGATAGGGCACTAAGATACTCGCCACACCCGCCGCTGAAAGCTCTGCAATCGTCATAGCGCCTGCGCGACAAATAACTAAGTCTGCCCACTCGTAAGCTGCAGCCATCTCTTCAATAAAGCTATCAACCTGTGCCTCTACTGCAGCGTTGCGATAGGCTTGTGCGGCCGTATCACGCTTGCCTCTACCCGCTTGATGGCGAACTTGAACAGCACCACCATTGAGCTTATCCGCATCGAGCTTAGCCAAGGCTTGCGGCACTAATTCATTCAAGGCTTGTGCGCCTAAACTGCCACCGACGACGAGTAAGCGCAGCCCCCCTTGCATGCGGATGCGCTGTGCAGGCTCATTAATAGCTAGAATATCTTGACGCACAGGGTTGCCAACATATTGTGCAGCAACAGACTCAGCAAAGGCATCAGGAAAAGCCTGTAACACAACATTGGCACGCGCTGCTAGCTTTCTATTGGTTAAACCTGGCACCGCATTTTGCTCGTGTACCACGAGAGGAATACCTAACACACTGGCCATCAAACCACCTGGCCCTGAGACAAACCCCCCCATGCCCAGTACACAGCGTGGCTTCACGCGTCGCAGAATTAATAATGCCTGTAAACAAGCCAACACTAATTTAAAGGGCGCAAAAGCAAGGGCTAATTTACCTTTGCCACGTAAACCCGTAATGCTCAACCATTCAATAGCAATATCGTTGGCGGGAATAACGCGTGCCTCTAAGCCCTTACGAGTACCCATCCACACTACAGGAACGGACTGTTCTTGCAGCACTTTGGCAACAGCTAATGCAGGGTATACATGGCCGCCAGTGCCGCCAGCCATAATTAATACGGGGCTCTGCTTATCTGGCATAGTTAGCCTCCTGATTAACACTCTGTAGTTGCTCTAGCTCTTGCATACTCAGTTGATCTTTAATTTCTTTGTCCAATGGCGTTGTTTCAGTGACTTTTTTAGTCGATGATTTTTTCACAGTTTTACTTGGCCTTGCTTGCAATACTGCAACATGGTTTTCAAAGTTCACTCTCAACACCATTCCCATTGCCAAACAAGCCGCCATAATGGCACTACCTCCTGCACTCATTAGAGGCAGTGTCAGCCCCTTAGTAGGCAACATTCCCATACTGACACCGGTATTAATAAACACCTGTGCCGAAATCCACAGAGCAATGCTGTAACAAAGGTAGGCGGAAAATTCTTCGCCGCGCTCAAGCGCCTTGGCCGCTACACTTAGGATGCGTTGCACCAATACTCCAAAGGTCAGCAGCACAACTATCACACCCAGCAATCCGAGCTCTTCACCGATAATCGCAAATACGAAGTCGTTATGTGCCTCAGGTAAATAAAATAATTTTTGCACACTGCCGCCTAAACCCAGACCATTAAAACCGCCACTGCCAAAAGCAATCAAAGATTGTGTTAACTGATAACCTGAACCAAAGGCGTTGCCCCAGGGGTCTAAGAACGCCATTAATCGCTCCACCCGATAGGGGGAGACTAAAATCAATACTGCTCCCATTGCCAACGCAATCAACAGGCAGGCGGAAAACTGCCAAACCCTAGCACCCGCCATAAATAACATTCCAAGGCAGGTCGCGGTTAATACCGCCGCCGCTCCGAAATCAGGCTCCATCAACAACAACAGCGCGGCTATTCCAACCAATGCAACGGGCTTGATAAAGCCTTGCAAACTATTACGCACTTGGTCTCCACGGCGAACCATATAACTCGCCAAATAAACCAGTAAGCTCAAGCGTGCGAATTCGGAAACTTGCAGTGTAATAACCCCAAAATCAATCCAGCGCTGTGCGCCATTAACGGTTTTACCTACACCAGGAACGAGCACTAAAGCCAATAAAACATAAGCCAGCATCAATAAAACCCAGCCCATTTTATCCAATACCCAAGTGGGGGTTCGCAATAAAGCAAAAGCCAAGAACAGGCCAATAAGTACAAATACTAACTGGCGACGGCCATAGTAAAAAGCATCGCCGAAATTCTTATCCGCAACACTGACCGATGCAGAGCTAACCATGACCACACCAAACAATAACAGGCCAATAAAGCTCAGTAATAATGCAAAGTCCATACCCACCCACATAGATCGCTTGCGAACTTTTTGCTTGGGCTGCTGCATGAAGACGCGTGTACTCATGCAAGAGCTCCTTCTAACAAGCCATGCACACAGGTCACAAAGTCTTCTCCACGTGCTTCAAAGCCTGAATACATATCAAAGCTGGCACAAGCGGGGGACAGCAAAACCACGCTGCCAGCCTGCGCCTTAGTGTGGGCTTGGCTGACGGCATCTTGCATATTCGTGGCAAAGGAGGTGCTACAGGTTGTGCCAATCGCCTGCGCTAATTTTTCTGCATCGCGACCGATCAGCACCACATGTTGTACACGCCCTGGCAAGGCGTTGGCTAGAGGGGCAAAATCTTGCTCCTTACCAACACCACCAGCAATTAATACCTGTGGTTGATTAATACCTAAAACTGCGGCCACTGTTGCACCAACATTAGTGGCTTTTGAATCATTGATATAAGTAATGGCCTCCTGCTGGGTGACCCACTGCGTTCTGTGCTCCAGCCCAGCAAAATCACATAATACCGATAACATAGCAGGACGCGACAACTCAATAGCATCACCCAATGCAAGGCCCGCCAAGGCGTTTGCATAGTTATGCCGCCCCTGTAATTTCAGTTTACTGATAGGCACTAAGCAATCCGAACCATGTGCCAACCACAACTCCGCACCGCGCTTGCGTATACCGTATTGACCTGCTCTAGGCTCTTGTACTATTGAAAATTCTTTTACTTCTCCACAAGGTGGCATGGCCGCAACTAAATCATCATCCAAGTTAATTAGTGACGTTTTAGCGTGCTCATAAATGCGCGATTTAGTGAAGCAGTAATCGGTATAACTGTCATAGCGATCTAAATGGTCTTCGCTAACATTTAACACAACTGCTGCGCTGGGGTTCAAGCTTTTCAATGTCTCTAACTGGAAACTAGACAACTCCAAAACATACAATTGCGCAGGGCTATTTAATAACTCTAGTGCGGGAGTACCTAAATTACCGCCAACAGCCACCTTAATGCCAGCGGCTTTTGCCATCTCACCAAGCAATTCAGTTACCGTGCTTTTGCCATTTGACCCCGTAATAGCAACGACTGGCTCACGTACTTCCCTGGCAAACAACTCAACATCACCCACGACATCCAAGCCGCGTGCATAAGCACTGCGGATCATGCCGTGACGAGGGTCAACACCAGGGCTAAGCACAAGCATTTGTACGTCTTCTATTAATGCCTCTGTAAAGTCACCCAGCAAAATATCCGCATTCGGGAATTCTGCTTTAGCACTGTCGAGCAAAGCGGGGTTCTGGCGAGTGTCGGCAAAATCAAAAGCCATACCCTGCGTGTGTAAATAACGCGCACAAGACAACCCGGTCTTACCTATACCGAGTATTAATGCCTTGTTGACTAAGTTATTCATCTAAGTACGGCCTGCCTATCTAATCTTCAATGTCGCTAAACCAATCAAAACCAAGATCACGGTAATGATCCAAAAGCGCACAATCACGCGCGGCTCTGGCCAGCCTTTTAACTCGTAGTGATGATGCAACGGTGCCATGCGAAATACCCGGCGCCCAGTTAATTTAAACGACGCCACTTGAATGATGACCGAGAGCGTTTCAATTACAAAAACGCCGCCCATAATGACTAGCAATAATTCTTGGCGAACCATAACGGCAATCACACCTAGCGCAGCGCCCAAGGCTAAAGCACCCACGTCACCCATAAACACCATGGCGGGATAAGCGTTGAACCATAAAAAGCCAAGCCCTGCCCCCATCATCGCGCTACAAAAGACAATCAGTTCACCGTTGCCCTGTATAAATGGAAAGCCCAAGTAATTGGCAAATTTAATATTTCCGGTCACATAGGCAAATACAGCCAATGCACCTGCTATGAGTACACAGGGAAGAATAGCTAAGCCATCCAAACCATCGGTTAGGTTAACGGCGTTACTACTGCCGACAATGACAAAGTAAACAAAGGGAATAAACAGCAGGCCCATATTGAAACTAACGTCTTTGAAGACAGGTAATAACAATGAAATTTCAGCATCGGATTCACGCAAATAGAATAAGGCGACGGCCGCCATCATGCCAAATACGGACTGCCAAAAATATTTCCAACGCGAGGCCAAACCCTTAGGGTCACGCAAAGCGACTTTTTTATAATCATCCACCCAGCCCACTAAACCAAAAGCTAAGGTTGTGGCGATGACGACCCACATTTGACGGTTTTCCAAGTCAGACCAAAGCAGCGTACTTACCGCAATCGCAACTAAAATAAGCGCGCCTCCCATGGTCGGAGTGCCTGCCTTAGCAAGGTGAGTTTGCGGCCCATCACTGCGCACTGCTTGACCAATTTTCAACTTAGTCAGCCACGCAATCATTGGCGGCCCAACCACAAAGGAAATCACCAATGCCGTCAACGCACCCAAAATCCCTCTTAAGGATAAATACTGCACCACACCAAAAGCACGATGATATTGCTCTAAATATTCAGCCAGCCACAACAGCATTACTGATCTCCTGTTTTTACATTTGCGCTTAAGGCTGCAACGACGCGTTCCATACGACTACTGCGCGAACCTTTCACTAATAAAGTTATGTCGCCTTCGGTTAAGGCGCTGTTGAGTGCTATAAGTAATTCGTCGATAGACGTAAAGCTCAGCGCACCCTGATTAAATACACGGGCAGCGTGAGCGCTATATGTGCCCAAGGTGAACAGGCGAGTGATTCCCATTTTTTTTAATTTCGCCCCTAGGTCTGCATGCACCTGTGCAGGGTCACCCGCTAATTCACCAAGGTCTCCCAGCACCAGCCAAGCTTCATTTCCAGACATGTCGACAGCCACTTGTGCCCCCGCCAACAACGATGCGGGGTTTGCATTGTAACTATCGTCAATCAACTGCAAGCCTGCACGGGGGGTAGATAGCTTTAAGCGCCCAGCCACTGCCTGAACATTCTCTAAGCCCACTTTCACCTCGGCTAAATCAACACCTGCCGCAAGTGCCGCAGCAGTTGCGGCCAATGCATTCAAAGCATTGTGGCGACCCAGTAAATGCATTTGCACAGAAACGCTTTTGTCCTGAGCATTGATCATCAGCTTATTATCGAGTGCTGACCAAATACCCGTCACATCAGCAGTGGATTCCAAGGCAAAGGTGCTGGTGACTTTGTCCGCGCACAGGGAGCGCCAAACATCAGCTTTTGCATCATCCGCATTAATGATAGCAACACCCTTATTATTCAGGCCGCTATAAATTTCGCCCTTAGCCCTAGCTACACCAGAAACATCACCAAAACCTTCCAGGTGCGCTGGCCCTGCATTATTGACTAGAGCAACATCTGGCTTAGCGATGTGAGTCATATACTCCACCTCACCGAAATGATTTGCACCCATTTCTAACACGGCATAATCGTGATCTTTGGCGATACGCAACAAAGTCAACGGCATGCCCAAGTCATTATTAAAATTGCCCTCTGTCGCCAAGGTTTTTCCTGACTGACTCAAGATGGCGGCTAACATTTCTTTAACCGTAGTTTTGCCATTACTCCCGGTCACTGCAGCAATTTTACAACTCAGCTGTGTACGCCACCACGCAGCTAATTGGCCTAAGGCTTGGCGTGCGTTATTCACAATAATTTGCGGTAGCTCACTATCCACAATATGGCGTTCAACAATCGCTGCACTAGCGCCTGCGGCCAAAGCTTGACCTAAGTAAACATGCCCATCTGAATGTTCTCCCTGTAACGCGAAGAACAAGTTGCCCGACTGCAAGCTACGCGCATCAATCGATGCTCCGCAAATATCTACATCAGCGCCCAACAATTCGCCGCGTAGTACCTCTGCCAAGGCGAGTGTATTGATTTGAATCATACTCGCGCCTCCGCCTGTGAATAGCGAACAACTTCGGCGGCATCACTAAATGCTATACGCTGCTCACCAATAATTTGGTAATCTTCATGGCCCTTTCCAGCAATTAGTACTACATCATTTTCGCTTGCCAATTCTAGCGCTATGCGGATAGCTTCGGAACGATCTAATTCTAGCTGTACTTTTTCGCGCTGCTGAATGCCTTCGAGAATGTCTGCTGCTATCGCTGTGGGGTCCTCACTACGCGGGTTGTCATTGGTCACTATCAGGCTATCCGCATATTGCTCTGCAGCGGCGCCCATTAACGCACGCTTACCCTTGTCGCGATCACCACCACAGCCAAACACACAAATTAATTGTCCGTCACTAGCAAGGTGCGCACGCAAAGATTGCAGCGCTGCAGATAATGCTTGAGGCGTATGGGCATAGTCCACAACAACATTCGCGCCCGCTGTACGCTTAATCAACTGCATGCGCCCAGGCACTGCCTTAAGCTGATGGACCAATTCAACCGCCTCTGATAGAGGTAAACCCAATACGATCAATGTGGTGACCACGGCGAGTAAATTATGGGCATTAAAACGTCCCAGTAAAGTAGAGCGCAGATCGTATTTTTGCCCCCCACAAGCCACACTAAAATGCAGTCCCTGAGAATCTAACTGTAGGTCTCCGCCTTTTACACGCGCCAGCATATTTGGCTGCATATCACTGCCAAAGCCATAGCCGTAAATAGGCACTGACTCGTCCAGCTCTAAGGCCAATATATTACCCAAATCATCGTCACAATTTAGCACTGCAGCGCGCAGGCCAGACATATAAAACAAGCTACGCTTAGCCTCGGCATAAGCGTGCATACTTTTGTGATAATCCATGTGATCGCGGCCTAAGTTGGTCAGTACCGCAACATCAAACTCGACACCATTAACGCGCCCCTGATCCAATCCATGGGAGGAGACTTCCATACTGACACTGGTTACACCTTGATTGCGCATCTGGGAAAAAATATTTTGCAGTGCAATCGCATGAGGTGTTGTATGTGTTGCAAGAGACTCCTCTCCCAACAAGCCATTACCAATAGTACCGATAACCGCGCTCTGCTGGCCGAGCGCCTTCAGCGCTTGGGCAATAAAATGACTGACTGAAGTTTTACCATCAGTCCCCGTTACGCCAACCACGGTCATATTGCGCGAGGGGTGTCCATAAAAACGTGCCGCAATATCTCCCAGTTTGCGGCTCAAGCCACTTAACTGAATCAATACCACTCCCGCCTCTTTAGCCTGCTGCTGTAGCGCATCGCCGGCCAAAGGAGTCTCATAAATTACAGCCGCAACACCCGCTTGCAAAGCCTGCGGGATAAACTCAACACCGTCAGTGGTAGCCCCTGGCAGCGCAATAAACACATCCCCTGACTGCAATAGACGACTATCGAGTTGCACGCCACTGATTTTGCGATCGTGCTCTAAAGGGATCTCAACAAAGCCCTGTAACAAGGATCTTAAACGGTCAGCGCATAACCATACAGGGGCAATCATGATCGAGCCTCATGCGCGGGCGATGCCGCAATCACACGATTGCCAGGCAAATCATCAGGCATTACGTTTAATAAGCGCAACGCGCCACCCATCACTTGTGAAAACACGGGGGCGGCGACTTGGCCACCAAAATAATCACCCTTAGGCTCATTGACCATAACCACAGTCACCAAGCGCGGCTGGGTCGCTGGCGCAATACCCGCGAATAGTGAGACATAACGCGTTTCTTCATAGCCGCCGCGCTTACTATTTTTGTGCACTGTTCCCGTCTTACCGGCCACCGTATAGCCTGCTACTTTTGCCTTTGGTGCAGTGCCCTCGGCACTCACCACCGCACGCATCATCTGCCGTACTTGCTGCGCTGTTTTCGCTGACACCACCGGCTGCCCAGGGATATTAACCCCACCTTTTTGAAATGAGGTTGGCACTGACTGACCATCATTAGCTAATACTGCATAGGCCTGGGCTAACTGTAACGCACTCACTGACAAACCATAGCCAAAAGAGACCGTAGCCTGCTCAAACTCGCTCCAGCTATAGTAATTGTGCATATAACCAGGCGTCTCTCCTGGGAAACCGCTACCTGTACTTTGCCCAAAACCGAAATCATTTAAAACGCCCCAGTGGTATTCAGGCTGCATAGAAAGCGCTATTTTGCTCACCCCTACATTACTGGATTTTTTAATCACTCCAGCAACATCCAGCCAACCATAGGACTTTACATCTTTAACCAAATCATCGCCCACTTGCAGGCGACCATTGCCCGTATTCACCAAGGTATGAGGCTGGTAGCTACCCGAATCTAAAGCCGCAGCAATAGTAATTGGCTTCATCGTTGAACCGGGTTCAAAAACATCAGTGATAGCGCGATTACGATATAAGCTGCCGCGCAAACCCTTGCGATTGTTGGGGTTAAAGCCCGGCTGGTTAACCATCGCCAACACTTCCCCTGTTTGTGCATCCAAGGTCACTACAGAGCCCGACTTGGCCTTGTGGCGGGCCATGGCTGACTTTAAAGCACGATACGCCAAGTACTGGACTCGGCGATCGATGCTTAGAGCTAAATCCTGACCAGGCTTTGCCGGCCGAATCAGCTCAATATCATTGATGGTCTCCCCCAGCAGGCTACGCATGACTCGCTTAGCGCCGACCTCACCATTGAGATGATCTTCAAACGCCAGTTCCAAGCCCTCTTGGCCTTTATCATCAATATTCGTAAAGCCAAGCACATGCGATACCACTTCACCCATCGGGTAGTAACGACGATATTCACGCTGCGCGCCGACACCACTAAGGCGAAAAGGCTTTAAACGATCGGCCACTTGGGGAGGAAGGTGGCGCTTTAAATAAACAAACTTCAGCTTATCCGCATTTGCTGTAGCTAGCTTTTTGCGCAGCAGCTGCTGAGTAGTTTGTGTAATCTCTGCCAAGATTTCAAAACCCTGCTTTTCACGCTGCAATGCCTCAAACAGTTTAACGGGCTTTTTGAACAGAACATCAACACCCGACTGAGTCTCTCGCAACACAACGCCGCCATAAACAGGGACCTTTTTAGCTTGCTGGGCAACAGACAAATCAAGGCCTCTAGCAAGGTGAATCTTATCGCCCTTGGCCGCTGCCGCCAAACGCGTTTGCAGCACACCAACATCAGCGCCGACCAAGGCCGCAGCCTCAACAAAGTAACGCTGTATACGCAAGGCAATTGCGGGATTAGCCCATACAGAGTCCACTGGCGTACTCATCGCCATAGGCTCACCATTGCGATCAACAATCATGCCTCGATGAGCAGAAATAGGCACTGTACGCTGCTGGCGTGCATCCCCTTGTCCTACATAAAAGTCCTTATCCACCACTTGTAACTGCACAGCTCGCGCAACTAAGCTCACAGCCGCTAGCGCCAAACCCAACATAACAAAACGACGACGCCACTTAAGTTTATTAAGCAACGTTGTAGACAAAATCGGTGATGATGGCGTATTCATTGTCGAATCAACACCACTGACTGCTGGCTGGGAATGGTCATTTTCAATTCAGACCTTGCCATTCGTTCAATCCGACCATGCGTCGCCCAAGCACCTTTTTCTAACTGCAATTGCCCGTACTGTACTTCCCAGTTATCACGTGCAGACTTCTCAGCCTGTAACTCAGAAAAAACCACTCGGCTATTGTGGCGCGCATGCACAACGGCCAACGCACTGACCATCGCCAGCGCCAATAACAATACAAAAGCCATATTTATGATGTTCATGACAGTTTCTCCGCAACGCGCAATACCGAACTGCGCGAGCGTGGATTGCGAAGCAACTCTTCTTCGCCAGGCTTAACAGCCTTACCCATTAACTTCAAACGCAAATCAGCTTGCGCCTCAGCTTGTATAGGTAACCCACGCGGTGCGGCTAAATTTGCTTGCACTGGCTTGCCTTGAGCCTGTTCACGCATAAAATTTTTTACTATGCGATCTTCTAAGGAATGAAAGCTGATAACCGCCAATCGGCCGCCAGGCTTTAATAAATCCAGTGACGCCTGCAGTGCCGTTTCTAGCACCTCCAGCTCTTTATTAATGTGTATGCGGATAGCCTGAAAGGTACGCGTTGCAGGGTGCTTTTTGCGATCGCGCACACGAGAGGCCGAGGCCACAATGTCCGCTAACTGCTTCGTTGTTGTAATCGCAGACTCTTCGCGGCGCTCAACAATTCGGCGGGCAATACGCCGAGAGTTTTTCTCTTCACCGTATTGATAAATAACATTGGCAATCTCTTCAGCATCTGCCGTTGCCACCCAATCAGCCGCTGACAGGCCGGTAGATTGGTTCATCCGCATATCCAAGGGGCCGTCATGCATAAAACTAAAGCCACGCTGTGCATCATCCAGCTGTGGCGAAGAAACACCTATATCTAACAGTACGCCATCAAGCTGCCCTGCGACGCCCCAGCTCTCACACAAAGCAGGTAACTCCGCAAATGAACTATGTGCAATCTTAAAGCGTGTTTCGTCGGCAAAGCGTTGTGCAGCAACATCTATCGCCGCCAAATCCTGATCAATAGCAAATAAGTGCCCTGAATCACCCAACGCACCCAAAATTTCAGCACTGTGCCCCCCGCGCCCAAAGGTGCCATCCAGGTAAACACCGTCAGCCTGAATAGACAGACCTTCAATTGCTTCATTCAGCAATACAGGGATATGCGCTTGAGTGTTCATGCTATAGCACCAGCTGATTCAGCTGCTCAACCACTTGTTCAGTGCTGACCAAAGAATCATTATCAAAATCTTGACTGGCGTTCCAGGCATCCTCTGCCCATATTTCAAATTTATTACCCAAAGCGACGAGAGCGACGTTTTTCTCTATCTGCGCGTGCTCGCGCAGCCGCGCAGGCAACAACAAGCGACCTGTACTATCAACAGATACTTCTTCTGCACCGCCCAAGAACATTTGCTGCATACGGCGATTAGCGGGTACCGTAGCGGATAAACCCATCACTTGCTGGGCCACCACGGCCCACTGGTCAGCGGTGTACAACCAAAGATATTCAGAAACAACCAAACCCTTATCCGCACTCACCAAGGGTGCTGCGGGCGCCACAACCATATTGTTGCCGCATAAATCCTTTATGCGCTCACGATACTTAGCCGGCACTGCCATACGGTGCTTGCCATCGAGTGTTAAGTTGTTAGTTCCGTAAAACACGTTTTTGCTAAAATACCTTTACGGCACAAGCGGGACACATTGACCCACTTCAGTGCACTTTGATGCACTATAGCGCCCCAGAAAGCATTTGCAAGCAGGTGTATCAGAGATTTTCCTATACAGGACAAGCACTTAGATCATTTTTCTATAGTGGGGCAAAAACCCAAAACCCAAGCAAATATTTATTGTTTTCCAGTTCAATTGCTTAAAACATAAAGCTCGAAAGCACTTTAACTTGGCAGCGAGAACTTAACGAGAACTTACAAATAATTGAGAAAAGGCGACAAGTATTTTTGTCCTAGCCATAAAAAAGCCCCGCTATAAGCGAGGCTTGGATGTAAATGAGTCGACCGATAAGCCGGGTTTTGTCGTGGACAGTCATTCATCTGGGTAATACGTCGCCGCATACCTCAAGCAATCTACCCGGGAGCAACGCGGGCCACGCCATTACTCCCCTATTTGATCTTGCTCCGAGTGGGGTTTACCATGCCACGAAATGTTGCCATTCGCGCGGTGCGCTCTTACCGCACCCTTTCACCCTTACCGTCCGCTCCGAAGAACGTCTTAGGCGGTTTGCTCTCTGTTGCACTGGCCGTGGGCTTGCGCCCCCCAGGTGTTACCTGGCACTCTGCCCTATGGAGCCCGGACTTTCCTCCCGACAGATGCTCAAGAACACCGGTCGCGCGACTGTCTGGTCAACTCGAGCGGAATTATACACTTATTTGTCATGCCGAGGACGCTTATTAGCCCGCCTCATTACAAGACCCTTAAATCCCAAGGCGGGCGAGATTATCGACCACCTCCTCTGCGGTTTTCGCCAGTGTTGGATGCTCCGCTTCAAATTTAACAATGCCTGCACGCAGCTGCTCACTTAAGCTTAGGCCTTCATCAGCAGGTAGCTGCTCAATCACCGTCGCTAGCTGCCGCTTCAGTGAATTCAACCTATCCGCATCCGCAGATGTTTCCGCCAACTGATTCAGCGCCACATAAATACGTTCTAATTGTTGTTTGTGTTCGGCCATAATGCCCTCCTACCTTAGATATAGAGGGAATCACAACTCAGATCAAGGCTTACTTCTCTGCGGTGATATAAGCCACCCAGCCCGCGTCAGCATCAGCATCGGTGCTGACGAAAAACTCGTCCGTCGCCTCTTCCTCCTCTTCATCCCAACCCTGCATCCAAAAAGTCACGGTGTTAAAGCCCGCTTCTTCTAATAACTCCTTGATCTCTGGCAAACTCCAATGTCGCCAATGGTATTCAAAGGCGCGCTCAATCTGAGAGCCATCTGGGAAGCGAAAGTGGATAAAATAGGTAACAAGATTTGTGATGGGGTTAAAACTATGCAGATTCCACACATAGGTAAAACTCTCGTGTTCAGTCTCTTCTTCCTCGTCATCGTTGAAGCAATCATAGCCGCCAAAGGCATCCATAAACAAGATGCCGTCATCTTTCAAGTTTTTATAGGCTTGTTTAAAATATTCCAGCAACGAGGGGCGGCTATCGAATATCCAGTAACTAAAGTTCATTGCCAGCACTGCGTCCATACCTGGTGTGTCAGCCAACTTCACATCCTGCTGTACTAGCTTAATACGCGCCTGGGCTTCAGATTCTAATTTGGTCAAGTGATGCTCGCGCCCCCAAGCCAGCACATCCGCATCAAAGTCTACGCCAGTAGCGGTGTTTTCAGGATGGCGCTTAACGTACTCGCAAGCCGCATTAGCCGTACCACAAAAATCTTCACGTAACACTCGCAGGGGTCGCTGGCGCATTTCTGCAAAGCGCTCCACCACCCAGTCAATTTCAAACTCAGAACACTGTACCGACTCTTCGTATAATTGGTGCTTATTTGCCTTGTCTGCGTAGGTAGGTCTTGAGTTGCGCTTTTTGTTCTTCGCCATGCCGGTAACTATTTTTATAAATTCAAGTCATGGATAGTAGCCTGAAGTCGATTTCAGGCAAAGTGTAATCATGCGGATCGGCTAAAAATGCTCTGGCACCATCGCTGCCGCCTCTTGCACCAACTCTACGCCTGCGCCGTCCTTATAGGCATTTTCGCTTAAATGCCTGCGCCAACGTTTTGCTCCGGGTACTGACTGGAACAGACCTAACATATGCCGAGTAATATATTTTAGTGAGCCGCCCTGGCTAAGCTGGGATTCAATATAAGGCAGCATCAACGCCACTGCCTGCTGACGGCTTAGCGTAAACTCCGCATCAAATAAATTGCGCTGCAGCTCTACTAGCCAATAGGGGTTTTGGTAAGCCTCGCGCCCAATCATAACTCCGTCTGTATGCAAGATATGCTCCGCTACATCCTCACTTAATTTAATGCCTCCGTTAATAGTGATTTCTAACTGGGGGTAATCCTTTTTAAGGCGGTATACAGCGGGATAATCTAACGGAGGTATGTCGCGGTTCTCTTTCGGGCTCAGCCCCTTCAGCCACGCCTTGCGCGCATGCACAGTTAAAGAATCACAGTCCGCCGCTACCATCGCAGCGGTAAACTCATACAGGTTTTGATAATCATCCATATCATCAATACCAATGCGTGTTTTTACCGTCACGGGAATATCAACTATGTCCTTCATAGCCTTTACGCAGTCAGCCACCGTTTGCGGCTCGGCCATCAAGCAGGCCCCAAAGGCCCCTGACTGCACCCGCTCACTGGGGCAGCCCACATTGATATTCACCTCATCATAGCCCCAGTCTTGCGCGAGCTTGGCGCAAGCCGCCATGGCAAGAGGCTCAGAGCCGCCCAGCTGCAAGGCAACCGGATGCTCTTCGGGGCTGAACTGTAAATGACGCTGCACATCACCATGCAATAGTGCACCGGTCGTTACCATTTCCGTATAAAGTAAAGCATTAGGTGCCAGTAAGCGATGAAAGTAGCGGCAATGACGATCTGTCCAATCCATCATAGGAGCAACACTCAAACGTCGATCAATTACAGCAGCCATAAATCCCCCCTATGCGGATAGCCTAGCACAAGCATAAAAAAAGCCGCTCAATTACTTGAGCGGCTTCTTCGTTGTAGTGGT
>CAZBWS010000016.1:17392-33671 GCA_964495705.1 uncultured Gammaproteobacteria bacterium | reverse complement strand
AATAAAGCTATTGCCGATCGCCTGCATAAAGGCAAAGCTAGTATCGAAGTCCCACTTCACATCCCTGCTTTGATTCAGGTCATCGAAGAATACCCCGCCGATGCCGCGCGGCTCATCGCGGTGTTTGAGGTAGAAGTATTCGTCACACCATTTTTTTAGCTCAGGATAAACTTCCTCGCCAAAGGGCGCGCAGGCATCGGCGGCCGTTTGGTGCCAGTGTGAGCAGTCTTCGTCAAAACCGTAATATGGCGTCAGGTCGTAGCCCCCGCCAAACCACCAAATGGGATCTTCGCCTTCTTTCTCGGCAATAAAAAAGCGCACATTCATATGACTAGTCGGCGCATAGGGGTTGCGCGGATGAATGACCAAGGAGACACCCATCGCTTCAAAGCTGCGCCCTGCCAGCTCTGGGCGATGTGCCGTGGCCGAAGCAGGCATATTACTACCCACCACATGGGAGAAGTTAATGCCTCCCTTCTCAATCACCTTGCCGCCTTCTAGTACGCGGCCAATGCCGCCGCCCCCCAAGCGCTCGCCTGGCTCGCGTTGCCAACTATCTTCGGCAAAAAGCTCACCATCGATTTCAGTAAGCGAGTCACAGATATGTGACTGCAGGTCGGTAAGATAGGCTTTCACCGCTGATTTCTGAATTTGCATTGTTTTACACTGCACATGTATATAAGGATTACGCTATATTAACATTTTCGCCAATTGCTTCACAGGAACGCCCATGAGTGCACGAGAACGGTTTATTCCCATTCGAACAGAGGATCTCTTAGATCTATTTTCTCAACAATGCCCTCAGCAAGCCGAGCAGTTTCAACAGCTTGGCGATATGGTGCAACGACACTATCATCAATTGTTTTTTAGCCAGCTTAATGGATTAAAAACCAGCTACCAGAGCATGGATCCCGATAGCGACCTGCTTACTATCAGTGAAAAAAGTGATGCGGATGCCTTTCTACCTCAGTTACGCAATCTATTAGAAAAGGGCAACTTTGAACAAATCACCGACGAAACCTTACAGCAAGCACTGCAAGAAGAGTCTTTATTCAAGGTTCGACTGGAGGTCGATTTTGACTATTTTGATGAAATTTTATTTTTCTATCGCGGTGAACAAGAAGAGTCGGCAACCATTAAATCCCTGATGGGCTTACGTAAACGCCAGCTAGACTTTAAAACCTATGACCGAGTCGCCGCCTATGTAAAGTTTAAAGACTCTGCCTATTTTGAAGAGAGAGGCATTGACACCCGCTTATTCAAGCCCGGTTCGACGTTGATTAAGCTATTCAAAAATGTGCCCAAAGCCGATTTAGAAATGCTATTTCCGAATGCGGAAGTACGCATGAAAAATATCGACAAAGTATTGATCGGTGGGCCTGCATTAATTGGCGGCGGCGTGTTAGTGGCCACCAAACTCGGCGCGACGCTGCTTTTACTGGGTTCATTAGTCAGCTTTTGGCTGGGATTTAAAGAAGAGGCGGTATCCATTGACCAAGCAGCCCTAGTCTCTTTAGCTGTTGGCCTAGGCGCCCTTGCAGGACATCTCTGGAAGCAATTTGGCAAATTCAAAAACCGTAAAATACAGTTTATGAAATCCTTGTCGGAGAATTTATATTTTAAAAATTTAGATAACAATGCAGGGGTTTTTCACTACCTTGTTAACTTGGCAGAGGAAGAGGAGTGTAAGGAAGTGTTATTGGCCTACTTTATACTCGGCCAGAAAAATGACATCAATAATGCGGATAGCTTAGATTCAGCCGTAGAATCTTGGCTGAGGGAAAAAGCCCAACTAGATTTAGATTTTGAAATAGACGATGCTTTAGACAAACTAAGAAGCCTAGGGCTGACTGCAGAAATGAATGGCAACTTTAGCGCGATCAGCCTAGATCGAGCCATCGAAAAAATGCAGGAACACTGGCAATCATTTACTGATTATTAAACGAGCACCCTATGCAAAAAAAACTCATCAACCTGATCCTTGTTCTCGTCGTTGCTGCACTAGGCTATTTCTTTGCCCCGGCCAATCAACCATCGCCTGATAACGGTGTAAGCCAACGTAGTACGTACAACGACCAATCCGCATTATTGCAAACGGCCTTTACCAAGCGACAATCAAAAGTCTGGGCGACCGTTAAAGTCAAAGTCCGCAAGACACTCATGGACGATAACAAGGGCAGTCGCCATCAACGTTTTTTAGTTAATCTAGCAAACGGACAAAGCATACTTGTCGCACACAATATCGACTTAGCACCTCGCGCACCTATTCGCGCTGGCGCTAGTATTTGGATAAAAGGCCGCTATGAATGGAGCGACAAGGGCGGCGTTTTGCACTGGACTCATCACAACCCCAAAGGCGGTAGAGGCGGGTGGATTGAGGTTGATGGCAAGCGCTATGACTAATTACGAATAACGGCCTGCGTTTTAGCATCGCGAATGACAGAGGGCTGGGCAAGCGGGTTGACCTGACCTTGTAATGCAGACACAGCAGGAAAATAAGCCTTGGCTTGTTCAGCGCTTCGCGCAGGCTGCTCTCCTGAGGGGTTTGCACTGGTCGAGACAATTCCTTTACCTAGGGCTGCACACAGCCGCTTAATATCGGGGTGTTCACTCACACGAACGGCCAGAGTATTAAAGCGGCCGGTTAGATATGCCGGTGTTTCTGGTCTACACGGTACTAACCAAGTATGTGGGCCAGGCCAAGTTTCCAATACATGCGGATAGGCTGTGGCAAGGGTGTCAATATCAACCCATGAGCGTAGTTGCTGCAGCTCTCCCGCAACAACGATTACGCCCTTTTCGATAGGGCGCCGCTTTAAATCTAATATCTGTTGTACTGCTGACAGGTTGTCAGGGTCGCAGCCGAGACCATAGACGGCCTCTGTGGCGTAGGTTATCACCTCGCCGCGCTGCAGGGCAGCGAGGCACTGGGTAAAATCAGAAGACACTAATCCTCCTCTTTCTCCGGCTTCGGTGCGTGCTCCTCAGCGGGCTCACTAAAGCGACAATCTGCCTGCGGACAAACGCGCTCAGTACCTTTGCGCTTGGTCGTCTTGATGCTGGTAATCGGCCAGCAACACGTTGGGCAAGGCTCTGCCAATGGCGCGTTCCAGATCGCATATTCACAATCAGGGTAGCGATTACAGGAGTAAAAAACCTTGCCGCGACGGGACTTGCGCTTTAACAAGCTACCCTGATGACACTGTGGACATTCAACGCCCGTATCTTCGGGCTTTTCCAAGGGCTCCGTGTGCTTACATTCGGGGTACCCGGTACAGCCAATAAACTTGCCGTAGCGGCTGCGCTTAACAATCAAATCGCTTTCACACTCAGGGCACGAGCGCCCTTCAATGATCTCTGGCTCGCTATCATCTTCGTCAACATTACGGGTATAGTCGCAATCAGGGTAGCCTGAACAACCAATAAATTTGCCACTGCGGCCGAGCTTAGTTTGTAAATGGCTTCCGCACTTAGGGCACTTCTCCTCCATATCCACAGAGGTTACGTCTTGACGTGATACACCCGTTTCTGTGGTTTGTACGCGCTCGATAAAACCACCCCAGAAGCGCTCCATAACGGGGATCCATTCCAGGTCGCCGTTAGCTACCGCATCTAGCTCGTCTTCCAACTTAGCCGTAAAGTCATAATCGACATACTGAGTGAAATACAAAGTTAAAAAGCGGTTAACCACCTCACCGACATCTGTCGGCTCAAAGCGTTTTTTCTCTAGCGTAACGTACTCGCGATTCTGCAACGTAGAAATAATACTCGCATAGGTAGAGGGGCGACCGATACCGAACTCTTCCAAGGTTTTAACTAAGCTTGCTTCAGTAAAGCGTGGTGGTGGCTCGGTAAAGTGTTGATCTGCTCGGATTTCTAATAGCTCTATAAGCTGACCTTCTTCCAAGGTTGGCAACATTTTTTCGTCGTCGTCCCCCTTGCCGTCATCCTGGCTTTCTTGATACACCGACATAAAGCCTGCATGGTGAATCGTTTGGCCTGTAGCGCGGAATTGGTGTCCGCCCGCGTCTGCACTGGGCTCCAAGTCCGCTGCTACTGTATTCATGACCGCATGAATCATTTGGCAAGCCACCGTACGATTCCAGATTAAGCGATAAAGCTTAAATTGGTCCTTGCTCAGCTTGTTTTTAATATCGTCGGGGTGACGCAAGGCGGAGGTTGGTCGAATAGCCTCGTGGGCTTCCTGTGCATTTTTTGCTTTCGTCTTAAAAGTGCGCGGCTCCTTGGGTAAGAAATCAGCCCCGTAGCGGTCTGTGATCATGCCGCGAATTTCTTCCAAGGCTTCTTGCGCTAGCATTACCGAGTCGGTACGCATATAAGTGATCAGACCTGTTGCGCCCTCGCCTACATCAACACCTTCATATAACTGCTGCGCCACCGACATGGCGCGAGATGCAGAGAAGCCTAACTTGCGGATAGCTTCCTGCTGCATAGTTGAGGTAGTAAAGGGCGGTGAGGGATTGCGCTTGCGCTGCTTGCGCTCAACCTTGGCGACCTTTAGCTTACCGTCAGCCGCTTTTAATAACTGTTCACGTGCGGCGTTAGCGCCACCGGTTTCAGTAATACTAAACTGTTTAACCTTCTCGCCGCCCAAGACATTTAGCTTAGCGCTAAATTTGTTTTTATCCTTATTCAAGTCGGCTTCTAAGGTCCAATATTCCTTCGGTTGGAATTTCTGTATTTCTAATTCGCGCTCAACGATCAAACGCAGAGCAGGACTTTGCACTCGGCCAGCAGACAATCCGCGGCGAATTTTTCGCCACAACAATGGGGACAAATTAAAGCCGACTAAATAGTCCAGTGCACGGCGCGCTTGCTGAGCATTAATCAGGTCATAAGACAGTTCACGAGGATTTTCAACCGCGTCATTAACCGCCTTCTTAGTGATCTGGTTAAAAACAATACGGCGAACTTCTTTTTTCTTGAGCAGGCCCGCTTCGTCAAGCAACTCTTTTAAATGCCAAGAAATCGCTTCACCTTCGCGGTCGGGGTCAGTCGCGAGATAGAGGGTGTCAGCTTTTTTAATCGCCTTTTTGATTTCGCTAATATGCTTCATATTGCGTTCAATCGGCTCATAGATCATCGCGAAATTGTCATTCGGGTTGACCGCACCTTCCTTGGGGATTAAGTCGCGTAAATGGCCATAAGAGGCCATAACCTCAAAGTCCTTGCCCAAATACTTTTTAATGGTTTTACATTTTGCAGGTGATTCCACAATGACGAGATTCTTGCTCATAGTTTTTCTCTTCGCTGACGCGGCTTAATGCGATGGGCTATAGGTATAAAACGGCACCTATAGGCTTAAGTGTGGGCATATATAAGGTTTGTTGTAAGGAATTGCAAGTAAAGTCTAATAAAACCGCTTATTTAACACGCTGAAAGCGACCGCCAGACTCACTGTGGACTTTTCCTTCAAGTTCGAGAATCAATAGCATAGAGGCGATTTCAGGTGCATTAAAACGACATTGCAATATGAGTTGATCGACTGTAACGGGGTCGTAGCCCATAGCCTTGAGCAGGATTTCGTGATCATTATTATTTATTGGGAATGAATGGTTAACAGGCACCCCCGTTGGGCACTGGATAATATGCGCTAACTGAGGGCCCAGCTCTTCAAGAATATCATCAGCCACTTCCACCAATTTCGCTCCTTGCTTGATCAGAGCATGGCAGCCCTTGCTCATAGGGTTGTGAATTGAACCTGGAATTGCGAAAACTTCCCTGCCCGCTTCCCGCGCTTGGCGTGCAGTAATCAAAGAACCACTACGCAGTGCAGCTTCAACAACTAACGTACCCAAACTCAAGCCTGCAATAATCCGGTTACGCTGCGGAAAGTGCTCGGCTTTAGGGCTAGTTCCCAAGGGGAATTCCGACACTATTGCGCCACCATTGGCTAAAATTTCCTCAGCTAAGGTCTTATGTCGTGCTGGATACACGCGATCCAGCCCCGTGGCTACGACAGCGATAGTCGGAGTACCCGCAGCAATAGCCCCCTGATGGCTTTCAGCGTCAACGCCCAAAGCCAAACCACTGGTCACTAGCAAGCCCGCCTGACTAAAATGTCGAGCAAACTGCTGTGCTGTATCTTTTCCTCCTTGGCTAGGATTTCTGCTCCCCACCATCGCCAGCTGCGGCTCAGCTAATACATCAATCTCACCTTTAACAAATAATACTGCTGGAGCGGAGGGGCTCTGTTTGAGTAATTCAGGGTAGCGACTATCACCAAATGTAAGAATGTCGTTGCCCTTATGCTCTCGCCACGCCATTGCAGAGTCAACTACCGCAGCCTGCTTATCATTAAGCAAAGATGTTGCAACTGAGGCCTTCAGGCCAGAACTAACGAGGGAGGAATGCGAAGCAGAGAAAACTGCCTGAATAGAAGAGAATTGATCTATTAGACGTAAGCTAGATACTGCACCCAAGCCCCGCGTATGCCAGAGCCTGAGCCAAAGTGATAAGTCATCCATGACCTTTGAATAGCTAGTTAATTAAAAGTCTTTCGATATTTGTGGATTGCGAACTTTATCGGAGACATGGATAGTGCGACTGGAATCTACAATCAAGCCATAACTTACGCGATCGTAGACGCGAAATATTAACGCTAGGCCTGCCTTTACACTTGGCAATTGTATTTTCTTTGATCTAGTGCTGCCAGGTAACTTCTCTCTTACAATTGCACCAGCCTGATCGATAGCCAACACATTCCCTATCTCCAAACCATCTCTCGACCCTATATCAATTATAATAATTTGATTTCTCGCAACATTTGAAATTGCATTATGCAAAGCAATAATTTCCCCGCTTACTTCAACTGCTGGAGAGGAGGGGAGGAAGCTAGAATTAATAGAATTAGTATCAGGGCCAGCCAACATATCCTTTTTTAAAACTTCACGTATGTTTTTATTGACAACAAAATTACTTATGCCGTCAATATTCGCTTTGCTTGTTAATTTTGCATCGCCAATCTCTAAGACTTCATAACCCAATAGCTCTTGAGTTTTATGATGCTTAAACACTCTGCCCTTACGTACAACACTATAGCGAGTATCATCACTCTCCGGGACATTTACAGCATAAACGGTTGTATCAGGACCAGATACCAAATGATTATCTAGCGAGCCTATAATAATCGGCAAGGCCTCCAACTCCTCTTCTGTCATTACCCTTGATGAATCTAGGAAAGCACTAATAGAATTAAGAGGAATTGTGGGAATAGCGGACTCAATACGTTCGCCCCTAATACGAGGTGACAATTTAACCACCTTATTTGGCACATCGAAGCCCGAAATTTCAGCGTTCACACCACTGAGTACCTGCTGGCCCGGGCGCAGCACACGAATTTGTGGCTTATTGCCCACATAACTCATCACCAAGGTATCGCCAGGGTAAATCAAATGGGGGTTTACAATTTGAGGATTGAAATACCACACTTCAGGCCAAAGCCAAGGCTCTGACAGGAATTTTTTCGAAATATCCCAGAGCGTATCGCCTTTTTTAACGAGATACTGGCTCGGTGCGCCATCTCTAATTGAGACCACTTTTGGCTTTGGCAATACTTTTGCAGCATTAACTTTTACCTCAAACTCTTCTATTGCCGGAGTTGCTGCCGCCGCCACAGGGGCGATATCAGTCGTTTCTGCCCCAAAGCCAAACTCTCCGCCTTGCTTGACGTTGGCAGAGGAGCCACAAGCACTTAGCAAAGCTGCTACAATAGGCAGCAAGGCAGCCGTTTTAAAGCGTGTTAAGTTATTGAATTTAACAGTTTTTTTATCTTTTGAACCGCGTGCCAACATGTTTTTATCTCGCGTGTGGTTGTAGCTAAGCGCTTTTTGTCTCTGGATTTAGCAATTACAGAGCACATTTAATCCAGTACAATCATAGTCTTATCGAACAATATTGTAAAATTACTTGAAAAGCTAGGTTATTGCAGTGGCTATCTTAGACATACTCCATTTTCCAGATCCCCGTTTACGCCAAAAATGCCCTCCCGTGGCTGAAGTGAACGACGAAATCCGCCAGCTAGTCGACGACATGCTGGAGACCATGTACGACGCACCTGGTATTGGCCTTGCGGCCATTCAAGTCAACGTCCACAAGCGTGTGCTGGTTACCGACATATCCGAGGAGGGCAATCAGCCCCTGGTTTTCATCAACCCTAAAATCCTCGTTGCCGATGGCATTGAAGTCATGCAAGAAGGCTGCCTGTCCGTGCCTGGCTTCTATGAAGACGTAGAACGTGCAGACCACATTATTGTTGAAGCCTTAGATCGCGACGGCAAAAAATTCAAACTAGAATGCTCCGAGCTGCAAGCGGTTTGCATCCAACATGAAATTGATCATTTAGATGGAAAACTGTTTGTCGACTACATTTCCCCACTAAAACGCAACCGTATCCAGAAAAAACTAGAAAAGCTCAAAAAACAGGGCGCGCTGGATAAGTCTGCTTAACATCATGAAGAAAAGAATTATCTATGCAGGTACGCCAGACTTCGCTGTGCCCGCACTGCAGGCACTCATCGACGGGCAATCAGATACCTATGAAGTTGTCGCCATTTACAGCCAGCCCGACCGCCCCGCTGGGCGCGGGCGAAAACTACAGGCCAGCCCCGTTAAGCAATGCGCATTAGATGCAAATATTCCCGTCTACCAACCGCTGAACTTTAAAGCAGCAGAAGACAGCCAGATACTGCAAGACCTACAACCAGACTTGATGGTCGTAGCCGCCTATGGCTTATTGCTGCCCGAATCCGTATTAACGATTCCGACCCATGGCTGTGTGAACTTGCACGCCTCTATTCTGCCGCGCTGGCGTGGTGCGGCGCCCATTCAGCGCGCGATAGAGGCAGGGGATTCAGAAACCGGCATCACTCTCATGCAGATGGATATTGGCCTAGACACAGGAGACATGCTCGCCAAAGCAGTCACGCCAATCAGCAATGTTGAAACGGGACAAACCTTACATGATCGGCTTTCTGAGCTAGGCGGCCCGCTGCTGATGCAACATTTACCTCAGTTATTGGAAGGCACGCTGAAGGGCGAAAAGCAGGATGGAGCCCTTGCAAATTACGCCAAGAAATTGAGCAAAGCCGAGGCGCAACTTGATTTCAATCTATCCGCATTAGCCCTGTCACGCAAGATTCGCGCAATGAGCCCTTGGCCTATTTGCTACACCCAACGCAATGGTAAGCCTCTGCGTTTTTGGATGGCGGAAGCGCTAGAGGATAATGCGGATAGTCTGCCAGGCACAGTTATCGCCTGCACCAAGCAAGGCCTAGATATTGCTACAGGCGATGGAATATTGCGCATTACCAAGCTCCAACTACCCGGTGGCAAGCCACTTAACATTAAGGACTTTGTGAATGCCAACAACCTAACAGACGAGGTGCTCGGTTAATGGCTGCGCGCAAACAAGCTCTGTGGTGTTTATTACAAGTCATCGACCATGGCCACTCTCTGAATGCCGTTATGCCCGAGCTGGCCAAGCGCATATCTGACCCGCGAGATAAAGCCCTAAGCCAAGAGCTAGTCTATGGTGTTATGCGCTATCACCCGCGCCTAAACTGGATCGCCAGCCAACTACTGCAAAAGCGCTTCAAACCCAAAGACCAAGACTTGGCCATGATCGTTGAGATGGCCCTGTATCAGCTATTTGAAATGCGCGTACCCGACCACGCCGCCGTCAATGCCGCCGTTGAGCTAGTGGTTTGGCGTGATAAGGAGTGGGCCAAGGGCGTAGTCAATGGCGTACTACGCAATGCCGTGCGTCAACGCGATGACATCCAGGCAAATTTACAGAAAAAAGAAGTGCCCTTATTCAGCCACCCCAGTTGGATGTTGAAGTTTATGAAGGGCAACTGGCCGCAGCACTGGCGTGATGCCGCAGAAGCTGCTTTAGAACGGCCGCCGATGAGCTTGCGAGTGAACTTAAATAGAACAGATAGAGATAGCTATTTAAACAAACTAAGCGATGCGGATATTGATGCACACATACCTGCTGCCAGCCTATCCGCACTAATCTTGGACAAGCCGGTCGATGTAAGTGAATTACCTGGCTTTGAGGACGGCGACGTTTCTGTTCAAGATATTGCCGCGCAATTGGCCACCCAGTTATTAGCCCCTGAAAATGGCGAGCATATTCTCGACGCTTGCGCCGCACCTGGGGGAAAAACAGGGCATATATTAGAGCATGCCCCCGAATGCCAACTAACTGCAGTAGAACTAGAAACCAAACGCATTGTTCGAATTGGTGAAAATTTACATCGTCTTGGTGTGTCAGCGGAAGTTATTGCTGCAGATTTACGACAAACTGAAGATTGGTGGAATGAAGAAGCCTTTGATCGTATTTTGTTGGATGCACCTTGTTCCGCCACTGGCGTCATCCGCCGCAACCCCGATATCAAGACACTGCGCCAGCCCGAAGATATTGCTCCACTCGTTGAGTTACAGGGCGAGTGCTTGGATGCCGTATGGCAAACCCTCAAGCCTGGCGGCACTCTACTGTACGCAACCTGCTCTATTTTCAAAGCCGAAAACGAACATCAGGTGCAGCGGTTTTTAGAGCGTGCCGAAGATGCGAAACTAGAAACTCTGGACTTGGCCGAAGCGATTGATACGGGCTTTGGGCATCAGCTACTGCCAGGTAATGAGTTGAATGCGGATGGGTTCTTTTATGCGAAATTGGTGAAGGCTGACTCCTAACCTCCTCATTGAGCTTTATCTATATAAGGTTACAATACCCCCATGAAAATCATCATCCTTGGCGCTGGCCAAGTTGGCACATCGGTTGCCAACATTCTCGCTTTAGAATCCAATGACGTCACTATTGTCGACACCGACAATCACCTGCTGCGTGATTTACAGGATCGCCTAGACATAAAAACCATAGCCGGCCATGCCTCTCACCCCGAAGTGTTGCGCCGTGCTGGTGCCGAAGATGCGGATATGCTTATTGCGGTGACAAATAGCGACGACACCAACATGGTGGCCTGCCAAGTGGCCTACACCCTATTTCATGTACCTACCAAAATTGCCCGCATTCGCTCTCAGCAATACCTAAGATATGAAGACCAGCTATTTGCCCAAGAGGCCATGCCCGTTGACTTCTTAATCAGTCCCGAGCAATTGGTGACTGACTATATTGAGCGCTTGATTGAATATCATGGCGCTCTGCAGGTGCTCGACTTTGCTGACGGGAGAGTACAATTAGTGGCCGTAAAAGCCTACGAAGGCAGCCCGCTAGTTGACCAGCAACTGCGTACACTAAAAGAGCATATGCCAGGCATTCGTGCCAAAGTTGTGGCAATTTACCGCCAAGGCAGTGCCATCTTCCCCAATGGCGATACGCTAATTGAAGCGGGTGACGAAGTCTTTTTCCTCTCTGCGAAGAAAAATATTCGCGCTGTAATGCAAGAACTACGCGAGCTCGACAAGCCCGTGCGCCGCGTAATGATTGCCGGCGGCGGTCACATTGGCGGTTTATTGGCCAAAAAGCTGGAGCATAAATACCAAGTTAAAGTTATCGAGTTCAGCCGTAAACGTGTCAAACAGCTTTCCGAAAAGCTCAATAAAACACTGATACTGCAAGGTGATGTCTCCGATGAGAGTCTGCTACAAGAAGAAAATGTCGACAGCATGGATGTGTATTGCTCGCTAACCAATAATGACGAAGCTAACATCCTCTCTGCCATGCTGGCCAAACGCATGGGTTGCGGCAAAGTAATGTCGATTATCAACCGCAGTGCCTACGTCGACTTGGTGGAATCCAATGTTATCGATATCGCCATATCCCCACGCCAAGTGACCATCGGTACATTGCTGGCCAGAGTGCGGCGCGGCGACGTCGTTGCCGTACACGCCCTGCGCCGCGGGGCGGCCGAAGCCATTGAAGCGGTAGCCCACGGTGATCAACGCACGTCCAAAGTCGTTGGCCGCAAAGTCGGCGAGCTAAAATTACCCGAAGGCGCAGCTATTGGTGCCGTTGTGCGCGGCGAGCAAGTATTGATGCTGGACGACAATATCGTTGTACAAGCAGAAGACCATATCATCATGTTTATGGCCGACAAACTTAAGCTGCCCGAAATTGAGCGCTTATTCCAGGTTAGTGTTGGCTTCATTTAATGCAGTACAAAGTCATTCAACGTATTTTAGGGCTGCTGCTGGTACTCTTTAGTAGTACACATATCCCCCCTCTGATCGTTTCTTTAATTTACGCAGATGGCGCAAGCATGGCCTTTTTTGATGCCCTGTGGATCACCTTTGGGCTGGGGGCCATACTCTGGTTTCCCGTGCGCCGCGTGCGTCAAGAACTGCGCCTGCGCGATGGTTTCTTGGTCGTCGTTATGTTCTGGACGGTACTGGGTTTATTTGGTGCCCTGCCGCTATATATCGCTAACTCCGTTAGCCTTAGCTTAACCGATGCGGTGTTTGAATCTATATCGGGGTTGACCACTACAGGGGCAACCGTCATTACTGGGCTAGATAATCTGCCTAAATCTATTTTGTTCTACCGCCAAATGCTTCAGTGGATGGGTGGCATGGGTATCATTGTTCTCGCTGTCGCTATCCTGCCTATGCTTGGCGTGGGTGGTATGCAGCTATACCGTGCAGAAACGCCTGGCCCCGTCAAAGACAGCAAGCTGACACCGCGCATCAACGAAACCGCCAAAGCTCTTTGGTATATCTACTTTAGCCTAACCATAGCCTGCGCTGCAGCTTACTGGCTAGCAGGCATGAGTGTCTTTGACGCCGTTTCGCACAGTTTTTCCACCGTAGCTATCGGTGGATTTTCCCCCCATGATGCCAGCATTGGCTACTTTGATAGCGCTGCAATAGAAGCTATCTGCATCGTATTTATGACATTAGGTGGTGTTAATTTCGCTCTGCACTTCTCTGCAGTCAGGCACGCTAGTTTCAAGCCTTATTACTACGACGAAGAATGTCGTGCTTATGTGTCCGTGCTGCTGCTTACAGGACTAATCTGTATATTGGCACTGATTATTACAAACACCGAGAATGACCCCACCCAAGCCCTGCGTAAAGGTCTGTTCCATGCCGTGTCTATCGCGACAACAACGGGGTTTGCCACCGACAGCTTTTATCAATGGCCGCCCTTTATTGCCCTGCTATTAATTATGACCAGCTTCATTGGCGGCAGCGCAGGTTCAACCGGCGGCGGCATGAAAGTTATTCGTTGCCTACTACTATTGAAGCAAGGCATGCGCGAACTAAAGCGCCTCATACATCCAAATGCCCACCTCGTCATCAAAATGGGCGGTGGGGCACTGCCTGAAAAAGTTATCGAGGCCGTTTGGGGGTTTTTCTCAGCCTATGTTGCCGTTTTCATTTTCGCCATGCTGCTGTTGCTAATGACTGGCATGGATCAAGTAAGCGCCTTTTCAGCTGTCGCCGCCTGCCTTAACAACCTTGGCCCTGGTCTAGGTGAAGTGGGTGCAAACTACGCTAACATCACCGACCCCGCTAAATGGGTGCTGTGCTTCACCATGCTGCTTGGTCGTTTAGAGATTTTCACCTTGCTCGTATTACTCACCCCCGCATTCTGGAGGCGTTAATGGAAGCCGACAAATTTCATTCAGGCTTGCTACACCCGAAATACTGGCCCACTTGGTTAGGCGTAGGCTTAGTCGGACTATTTAGCTGCTTGCCCGCTGCTTGGCGCCGCGCCGCACTGGCGCCAATTGGACGAAAGGCCATATTTAATAATCAAAGGCGCTTACGTGTTGTCAAAGCCAATATTGATCTTTGCTTTCCAGAGCTCAGCCATGTAGAAAAAAGCAAGCTATTAAAACAACATGCCGAACATGCAGGCTTTGCGCTAGGCGAAATTGCCTGGGCTTGGTTTCGGCCACTGAAACGTATTAAGCGCCGCACCGAAATAGAAGGAATAGAGCATTTGCGCAATGCGGAGGAGAGCGGGCGGCCGATTATTCTGATGGTGCCACATATGCTGTATCTAGATTATGTCGTCATGTCCATCACCCATGAAACGCCTTGCGCGGGCATATTTAACAGCTTTAAGAATCCAGTGATTGATTGGCTGGTAGCACTCAAGCGCGGCGGCTCTGCGCGTTATTCGGCGACATTACACAAAGATCCAACAATTGACGATCGACTCACTCTGATTCGCCGCCAAGACGGCGGAACCATTGAACAAATCATCACCCGAGCGAAACAGGGCTTCGCCATTGTGCATTTAATGGATGAAGACCTAGGTGCAAAGCACTCTGTATTCGCCCCCATGTTTGGCACTGAGAAGGCTTCACTCGCAAGCACTAGCCACATCCTGCAAGAAACCAATGCTCTGGTCTTACCCCTAACCGTGCGCTATGACAAAATTACTAATAAATACTTATTACACATGGATGAGGCACTAGATTTGCAACACTGTTATGCGGATAAGGTGGCTGTGGCTAGCGCCGTTAACAAGGCCTATGAAAAGCTGATTCGCTTTGCTCCAGAGCAATATATGTGGAATTTGAGAATTTTTCGCAATCGACCCGAAGGAGATGACAGAACAATTTATAAAGGTGAGTTTGACTGGAATTAAAGGTACGCATCCTTGCGCATTTTCCATCCATTGTTCCTGCATCATTTCTAATCCTGAAAAAAACAACCCCGAGATGGTGAGTCTCAGGGTTAACAATCCATGTAGTTAGGTGATGTTGCTCCATGGGCCATCCCGGCACACTATCCATTGCAGGCCTTAAATCCTTAAGGCATCCTTAGCTACCTCCTGTAGCAACTCCGTGTTTGGCCTCCATCGCCAATAGGTGCATTTTTGCAAAGTTGGCGACTGGGGAATACAGCCATATTCCCCAAGACTTGTAGGAATATTCCTACAAATACATCAGAATGGCTATAAGCTGCTGATATATAAGCATTATCCAAGGAAATAAAATGTATAAAACACTTTACCCGCCTCTCACGCCCTATAAAAGCCAGCGAATGCAGGCAGATGGTATACACAACTTATACTTAGAGGCGTGCGGCAACCCCAAGGGTATTCCGGTGCTCTTTCTACACGGCGGCCCTGGCGGTGGCTGTACTGGCAGTCACCGACAATACTTTGACCCTGAAAAATATCGCATTGTGCTATTTGACCAGCGTGGCTGTGGGCGCTCTACGCCCCACGCCGAGCTACGTGAAAATACGACTCAAGACCTGATTGCTGACATCGAAGCGATTCGCGAACTGTTAGGCATAGAGCAATGGATGATATTTGGTGGTTCCTGGGGCTCCACCCTCGCCTTGGCCTATGCACAAGCTTATCCACATTGCGTTAGCGCTCTAGTATTGCGCGGCATTTTTCTGTGTCGCGACGAAGATATACGCTGGTTTTACCAGTTTGGCTGTTCTGAGATGTTTCCTGATTATTGGCAGGACTACCTAGCGCCGATTGCCCCAGAGAAACACGGCAACTTGCTGCATGCTTACCACGAGGTGCTTACCGGTGATGACGAGGCCAAGCAATTAGAAGCCGCCAAGGCTTGGTCCCTATGGGAAGCGCGCACCGCCACCTTGCTACCCGACCAAAACGTGCGCGACTATTTCGGTGATGCCAAGGTCGCCCTCGGTATGGCGCGCATTGAATGCCATTACTTTATGAATCAATCCTTTATGCAGCCGAATCAGCTGATTAACAATATAGACAAAATCCGCCACATACCCACTGTTATTGTACAGGGACGCTACGATGTTATTTGCCCGCCGCGGCAGGCCTTTACCTTGGCAGAGGCTTTCCCCGAGGCGGTATTTAAGCTAATCGCGAATGCAGGGCATGCGGCATCTGAGCTGGGGATTGTTGATGCTTTAGTGAATGCTACAGACCAGTTTGCAGTTCAAGGAGAGTTTAAATGATCGGCTTAATTCAACGCGTTAAAAAAGCCTCCGTAGAAGTTGATGACGTCATCATTGGCGATATCAAACAGGGGCTTTTAGTATTAGTCGGTGTAGAAAAGGGTGACACAGAGGCCGATGCGGATAGGCTGTGCGAGCGCTTATTTAACTATCGTGTGTTCTCTGATGCAGAAGACAAAATGAATCTGAGCCTGAAAGATATTTATGGTGAGCTGCTGCTGGTTTCTCAGTTCACCTTGGCCGCTGATACGCAGAAGGGCGCACGCCCTAGCTTTAGCAGTGCGGCAACCCCGGAAGAGGGTAGGCGACTGTTTGATCTGCTAGTAGAAAAGGCGAGGGCGAAGAGCGAGAAAGTCGCTACGGGGCAGTTTGGGGCAGACATGCA
>CAZBWS010000016.1:14453-17292 GCA_964495705.1 uncultured Gammaproteobacteria bacterium | reverse complement strand
CTACGTCTCCCCCCATATATGTAGTAAACTACGCCCTTCTGAATAAACCCTGCGATAGCGCGGAGAACGAAATGAGTGATCGTGTAGCGACAGTAAGTCGCGATACCTTAGAAACCCAAATTACCGCCGAGATCAATCTTGATGGTACGGGCTGTGGCGTATTTGATACTGGCGTGCCCTTTCTTGAGCACATGATGGACCAGATCGCCCGTCACGGCTTGATTGATATCAATATCAAAGCCAATGGCGACACTCATATTGATGACCACCACACCGTGGAAGACATCGGTATTACGCTAGGCCAAGCCTTTGCTAAGGCCGTTGGCGACAAGAAAGGTATTCGCCGCTACGGCCACGCCTATGTGCCCTTGGATGAAGCGCTATCTCGTGTCGTCATCGACTTCTCTGGCCGCCCCGGCTTGGAATATCGTGTGAAGTACCCCCGCGCGCGCATTGCTAACTTTGATGTGGACTTGTTTTATGAGTTCTTCCAAGGCTTTGTGAATCACGCACAGGTGACTTTGCACTTAGACGCCCTACACGGCTTTAATGCACACCATGTTGCCGAGACTTTGTTTAAGGCCTTTGGCCGCGCACTGCGCATGGCACTGGAAGAAGATCCGCGCATGGTCGGCATGACGCCTTCAACTAAAGGCACATTGGTAGGCTAAGCATGTCAAAGAAGATCGCCGTAATTGATTACGGCATGGGCAACCTACGCTCAGTGGCTAAAGCCGTTGAGCATGTAGCAGGTAATGCTGAGGTCTTGGTCACCGACCAACCCAGCATCGTCGCCAGCGCTGACCATATCGTATTCCCAGGCCAGGGCGCCGCTGCCGAGTGCATGAGCGCCCTGCATCGCCACGAGCTTGAAGCCGTGGTGCGCGAAGCGGCAAAAGAAAAACCCTTTCTAGGCATTTGTATGGGCATGCAGGTATTGATGTCGCACAGCGCTGAAAATGGCGGCGTTAACTGCTTAGGCCTATTTGAAGGTGACGTGCTGCCCTTTGCCGAGAAGATCAACGATCCTTCGCTAAAGATTCCCCATATGGGCTGGAACGAGGTGCTGCAAGCACCGCATCCGCTTTGGTCGGGTATAGAAAATGGCAGCCGCTTCTACTTTGTACATAGCTATTACGTACAGCCTAAAGACGAGACGTTGACTCTAGGGCAATGCGAATACGGCATACCGTTTACCGCCGCGCTTGGCCGCGAAAACGTGTTTGCGATACAAAGCCATCCCGAGAAAAGCGCAGACGTCGGCCTGCAGCTATTAAAGAATTTTGTTGAGTGGGATGGGCAGGCGTAGCGTCAGCCTAACCGCATAACTAAATAGAAATTGTAGGAGCCCTTTGCAAGGGCGATTTAAATAGAATTTTCGCCGTTACAAACGGCTCCTACACACAGAGATTTAACCGAGAAAAACTGATGTTATTAATACCCGCAATTGATCTAAAAGATGGCCAGTGTGTTCGCCTGCGCCAAGGCCGCATGGAAGACAACACCGTATTCTCTAACGACCCGGTCGCCACCGCGGCGCGTTGGGTAGAAGCGGGCTGCAAGCGCCTGCACTTGGTTGACCTAGATGGCGCCTTTGCCGGTGAGCCAAAGAACGCGGGCGTGATCAAAGCGATCTGTGCCGCCTTCCCCGATCTACCAGTGCAGATCGGTGGTGGCATTCGCAATGTAGAAACCATTCAGGCCTATTTAGATGCGGGAATCAGCTATACCATTATAGGCTCGGCAGCGGTACGCAACCCTGAATTTGTAAAGGAAGCCTGCAAGCAGTTCCCTGGCCACATTATCGTTGGACTCGACGCCAAAAACGGTAAAGTGGCTGTGGATGGCTGGGCAGAAGTCTCTGAGCTGGGCGCGATTGAGCTGGGTAAGCAATTTGAAGACGACGGCGTTGAGTCCATCGTCTATACCGACATCAGCCGCGACGGAATGATGCAGGGCGTGAATGTAGAAGCAACGGCCGAACTAGGCCGCAGTGTAAACATTCCTGTTATCGCCTCGGGCGGTGTTGCGAATATCGACGACATCAAGGGGCTACACGCTCGTCGTGCAGATAATATTGCCGGCTCTATCTTAGGCCGCGCGATCTACGAAGGCACATTGGACTTGGCCGAAGCTCAGGCTTGGGTCGACGCACAGGGTTAACGATGGCATTAGCAAAACGTATAATCCCCTGTTTGGATGTTGATAACGGCCGCGTTGTTAAAGGCGTGAAGTTTGTCGACATTCGCGATGCGGGTAGCCCCGTGGAAATTGCCCGCCGCTATAACCTAGCGGGCGCGGACGAAATCACCTTTCTCGACATCACTGCCAGCTCAGATAACCGCCAGACTACTGTCGACATGGTAGAGCAGGTCGCCTCAGAAGTATTTATCCCACTAACGGTGGGTGGCGGCATACGCAAATTTGAAGACGTGCGCCGCATGCTGAATGCGGGCGCGGATAAAGTAGCGATCAATACCGCTGCGATCCACAACCCCGAGCTAGTCAAAGAAGCCACGGACAAAGTCGGCAGCCAGTGCATCGTGCTAGCGATCGATGCTAAACGTGTAAGCGCCGACGGCGAGCCACTGCGCTGGGAAGTGTTCACCCACGGCGGCCGAAAATCTACGGGCCTAGACGCGGTAGAGTGGGCGGCAAAGATGGTCGACTACGGCGCGGGAGAAATTCTGCTGACCAGCATGGACCGTGACGGGACAAAAATTGGTTTTGACCTAGATGTGACCTCAGCGATTTCTGACGCGGTGAGCGTGCCGGTGATAGCCTCGGGTGGAGTGGGTAACTTGGATCATCTTGTAGATGGCGTAATCAAAGGTAAGGC
>CAZBWS010000016.1:4781-14353 GCA_964495705.1 uncultured Gammaproteobacteria bacterium | reverse complement strand
ATGAATTTTTTAGACGAAGTACAATACAACAAAGACGGTCTAGTCCCCGCCATCGCCCAGGACGCGGAAACCGGCAAGATCCTAATGTTTGCCTGGATGAACCGCGAGTCCTTGCAGCAGACGGTGGAAAAGAACGAGGTGGTTTACTACTCTCGTTCACGCCAGCAGTTGTGGCATAAGGGTGAGTCTTCTGGGCATACTCAGCGACTAAAAGAAATCCGCATCGACTGCGACAATGACGTGATCTTGCTAATGATAGAACAAGTCGGCGGCATTGCCTGCCACACAGGTCGTGAAAGCTGTTTGTATCGCCGTTATGAAGATGGCGAATGGAAAGTGGTGGAAGATGTCATAAAGTCTCCCGAAGAAATTTACGGGAAGAAATAGAGAACACTATGAGCAATGAAAAAATAGGCCAGACACTGGTCGAACTGACTAAGGTACTAGAAGATCGCCGCGGCGCTGATCCAAAGAGCTCCTATGTCGCCAGCCTGTATCACAAGGGCACGGACAGCATCCTCAAAAAGATCGGCGAAGAGGCCACTGAGGTGGTGATTGCCGCGAAAGACGGCGACAAAGAACAGATCATCTACGAAACGGCTGATCTGTGGTTCCACTCCTTGGTATTGCTGGCGGAACAAGATTTAAGCGCGGCTGATATACTGGTTGAATTAGAGCGTCGATTTGGTCTTTCGGGTATCGACGAAAAAAACGCAAGAGCGGAGAAATAAACTATGTTTGGAATAGGTCCAGCACAACTGCTAATCCTTCTCGTTATCGTGGTATTAATTTTTGGCACAAAAAAACTGCGCAATATGGGCGGCGATGTAGGCGGCGCGGTGAAGAATTTTAAAGATGCCATGAAAGAAGGCGATGAAGCAGTCAGCAAGCCTTCAGCTAAATCTGTTGAGACGGATGACAGCGTGATTGAAGGCGAAGCCAAGAAAGTAAATGAAAAAGAAGACGTTTAGTCTTTTTTATCATTACTTATGTTTGATATCGGCTTTTGGGAAATGGGGTTAATCGGCGTAGTTGCGCTGATCGTCATCGGCCCCGAGCGCCTGCCTAAAGTCGCTGCCACCGTGGGTTTCTGGGTGGGCAAGCTGCGCGCTCAAGCCTTTAATATTCGCGCCGAAATTGAAAAAGAAATCAATGCGGATGAGCTGCGCGAGGCCTTGCACCGCCAAGAAGAAGAAATGCACAACTTGCATGTCATGATGCAGGAACAAAGGCAGAAAGCCGACCAGCTGGAAAAGGAAATCCATGGCAACCCGTCGCCTGAAGAGCTAGAAGAACCTCACATGCAACCATTAAACCCGCCCAATGCGGATAGCCTCGATGACACACAAAAATCCTGAAGCAAGTAAAAAGCCCGAAGGGGTGTTTGCTCATTTAATAGAGCTGCGTAATCGTTTGATGTGGATGCTCGGTTTTGTGATGCTGGTGTTTGCCAGCCTAGTCGCCTTCGCCAAAGAGATTTATGCCCGCCTTGCCGAGCCCTTACTAGCCGAGCTACCACAAGGCGCAACAATGGTGGCAATCGATGTGACCTCCCCCTTTTTAGTGCCCATTAAAGTCACCTTCTTCCTGGCGATATTTTTAAGCATTCCCTACTTGCTCTACCATCTGTGGGCCTTCATCGCGCCGGGCTTATATAAACACGAAAAGCGCCTTGCTACTCCACTACTAATTTCCAGTATCTTATTGTTTTATGCAGGCACGGCTTTTGCCTATTTTGTCGTTTTGCCACTCGCTTTTGAGTTTTTTGTTAACTTCGCCCCCGAAGGCGTCGCGGTAATGACCGATGTAGGGCGCTACTTAGATTTTGTGCTGGCCATGTTCTTCGCTTTTGGCATTGCCTTTGAGGTGCCTGTTGCCACTGTTTTACTGGTATTAGTGGGTGTAACAACGCCGAAAAAGCTAGGTGAATACCGCCCTTATGTTGTTGTGGCTGCTTTTGTTATTGGTATGTTACTGACGCCACCCGATGTCATTTCACAAACCTTACTGGCAGTACCCATGTTGATTTTGTACGAATTCGGCATCATCTTTGCGCGCATAATGAAAAAAAACACAGCCGATAAGCCCGATCCAAAACCTGAAATCGACTTATAGCCCTCAGAAATTGGGTGAATTAAGCTTTTTTGTTGTGAAAACAAGCTATTGTCGCCAATATTCAATTGTAAGTCTTTTGTAAACAAGCGCTTTACGTTAACCTACATGTGATCTCATATTCCTGGATCAACTGACATTGGCCTCGCACACTCTGCGAGGCTTTTTTTTGCCCGCTTGGAAGCTGGTGCAACGTTTCAAAGACTCAGCTGATTTCTCCAACATCAGTTACAATACAGCCTCACTATCTCTAAGGTCACCACATGCAAATCTGGGTTGATGGGGACGCCTGTCCCAATGTAATTAAAGATATTCTATTCAAGGCCGCCCAGCGCACGCAAACCCAGCTGACCTTGGTAGCCAATTGCTATTTGAAAACACCTGCCTCGCCCTTTATTAAAGCTCTACAAGTACCTTCGGGGTTCGATGTTGCGGACGATGAAATAGTAAAACGCCTCAGCGCGGGCGAACTAGTGATTACCTCCGACATTCCCCTCGCCGCAGAAGTGATTGAGAAAGGCGGTCTCGCCCTCAGTCCCCGTGGAGAGTTTTATACCACTGACACCATTCGCCAAAAACTGATCATGCGTGATTTTATGGAAGAAATGCGCAGCACAGGGGATGTGGGCGGTGGCCCAGCCTCTTTTAACCACAGTGATCGCATGGCCTTTGCCAATGAGTTGGACCGCTTTTTGGCCAAGCACACGGGAACATAATCATGAGCCATAAAAAAGACCTAAAAACCTGCTTAAAAACCCTAAAAAAAGCCTGTAGCTACAGCGACTGGCAAGCGGCTGCTCAACAATATGACCTACTCAACGGCTATGATACATGGCGTGAACACGATACCGCGCCATACTATCCGCATCGGCTATTGCAAGAACAGATTGTTAATATGCGCGCCCATCGCGAGCAAGCTGAAGGTCTAGCACTTGCAGAATACTTGCAAGAAAGCCTGCACCGCACACTGGGCGAACTCACCGACTCACAGCTGTATAGCCATTCTTTACTCGGTAGCAAAATCCTTGTCGACGAGTACCTCAAAGAAGTGGTCCTAACACTCAACTATCTATGCGACACCGATTTTGACGGCATCAGCAAGCAACAAAAACTACAGCTATTTAAACAGGCTCGTTTGAATTTTGGTCGCACGGCACTGATGCTCAGCGGCGGCGGCGCCTTTGGCATTTATCACTTTGGCGTGATTCTAACCCTATTAGAAAATGACCTACTACCCGAAGTCATTACTGGCACCAGTATGGGAGCTATTGTCGCAGGCGTGGCAGGCACACATAGTGACGCAGAGATCATTGAAAAATTTAACCTGCCCGAGAAAAACAATTTTGCCCCTATTGCTCTACACAGCCCTCGCCAAGTACTGAACAAGGGCTCAATCTTTAACCCTGTACAGCTCAGTGAGTGCATAGATGCGAATATCCCTAACATCACTTTCGAAGAAGCCTTTAAAAAAACAGGGCGCGTTATTAGCATTACCGTATCACCATCGCGAGCAGGGCAACGATCTCGCTTACTCAATTATAAAACCGCACCTAATGCATTGGTGTCTAGCGCGTGTAAAGCCTCTTGCGCTATCCCCTTAGCCTTCCCTCCTGCGCAGCTGCACGCGAAATCGGCACAAGGTGAGATAAGCAGTTATATGGACAGCGAGCGCTGGACCGATGGCGGTGTCAGCACGGATATGCCAATGGCAAGAATAGGGCGCTTATTTAACGCTAATCATTTTATCGTTAGCCAGACCAACCCCCATGTACTGCCCTTTGTAAGCAACACCCAACGCAAAGGCGCGATGTCCTTCTTATTCGACCTTGGCAAATCCAGCCTGCACGCCCAGAGCCACCAAATGATTCTTGTGGCAAAAAGGCGTATTGCTAATCATCAAGCCCGCCTGTGGATGGACCGTGTTGATAGCCTGCTAGGCCAAGACTATCTTGGGCATATTAATTTACACCCTGACTTTCCCCTGAGCCGATACCTGCGTGTTATGAGCAACCCCAGCCACGAAGAGATTCATAGCTATATTACTGCAGGGCAGAGAGCTACTTGGCCCAAGCTCTCTATGATCCGTAACCAGACACGTATTAGCCGCACGCTTAAGGAGTGTACCCAGCGCTTAAAGGAGAAAAATAATCTATAAATATTCTGGCAGTGACTTTTAAAAGCTCATTCCATGCTCTATATAGTAAGGCGTACTCAACACGGAGGTGTGTATGCAACAACAAAAGGGATTTACGCTCGTCGAAATAGCCATTGTTATGGTAATTATTGGGCTATTATTAGGCGGTGTTTTAAAGGGCCAGGAAGTAATTACCAACGCTCGCTTAAAGCGTGTGGTTAATGATTTTAACGGTGTCAGTGCTGCTATCTTCACCTATCAAGACCGCTACCGTGGACTGCCAGGCGACCACCGCAGCGCTAGTACTATCTTCACCAACACCCCCCCACCCGATGGCAATGGCGACGGTCGTATTGGTGGCAATTTTGACTCTACTAATGACAACGATGAGTCACGAACGGTATGGCGTCACCTGCGCGAAGCGGGCTTAGTTGCCGGAGGCGAAGACACCTTTGATCAACCGACCCACGCCTATGGGGGAGTCATGGGTATAGAAGAAGGGCGACTCGGTCTACGAGGACACGTTATCTGCTTTGACTCTATAGGTGGAGATAATGCACGTTTGCTCGACATTCAAAATGATGACGGCGCCCCGAGCACCGGCTCAGTACGCTCAGGCTTGAATAACTCAGCCAGTGTGACTGCGGCGCCCTATGTAGACAATGAAATTTATAACACCTGCTTCCGCATGTAGCTCCTGTTTTTTAAATACAGCAAGTTTTTCTGACCGGGAGGCATAAATTGCCTCCCGCAACTTATCCGCATTGTGTAAAATAGCCCAATGTCTGACCTCATCACCATCCAGCTAAACGGCGAAGCCCATGAACTTGCAAGGCAAGTCTCTATAGTCGATTTGATTACACAGCTAAAGCTCAGTCACGGGCGTATTGCAGTGGAAATTAATCGTGAAATTATCCCTCGCAGCGAGCATGCGGATAAGCTGATTTGTGCGGGTGATGTGGTCGAAGTTATTCACGCAATTGGTGGCGGTTAAAGGTTATAAAACAGCATGTCTGAAAAATTAGTTATTGCAGGTAAAGAATACGGCTCACGCCTTTTGGTAGGCACAGGTAAATACAAAGACTTTACCGAGACCGAGCAGGCCATCAGCACCTCTGGGTCTGAAATTGTTACCGTCGCCCTGCGCCGCACCAACATTGGCCAAAACGCGGGTGAGCCAAATTTGCTCGACGTCATCCCACCAGAAAAATATACCATTCTGCCAAATACCGCTGGCTGCTACACTGCCGACGATGCCGTGCGCACCTGCCGCATTGCCCGTGAACTACTCGGCGACCACAAACTAGTGAAGCTGGAAGTGCTGGGCGACCAGACGACCTTATACCCCGATGTGACTGCCACCCTAGAAGCAGCACAGACCCTAGTTAAAGATGGCTTTGATGTGATGGTCTACACCTCAGACGACCCAATCTTGGCCAAGCGCTTAGAAGATATCGGTTGCTGCGCCGTTATGCCGCTGGCTGCGCCGATCGGCTCGGGCCTAGGTATTCAGAACAAGTACAACCTGCTGACCATTATTGAGAATGCCAGTGTACCGATCATTGTCGATGCGGGCGTGGGCACGGCCTCCGATGCGACTATCGCTATGGAACTAGGCTGTGATGGCGTATTGATGAACACCGCAATTGCCGCAGCGCAAAACCCAGTACTAATGGCCTCAGCCATGAAGAAGGGTATAGAAGCGGGGCGTGAAGCTTTTCTAGCGGGGCGCATGCCTCGCCGTCGCTATGCCTCAGCCTCTTCGCCCATCGACGGGACCTTCTTTTAAGATGGCCGAGAAAGATTACCCAACGCTGGAGAACACCTCAGAAGAGGAGTTTCGCCAGCGCAAGATCAAAAGCTTTGCCCTGCGCGTAGGGCGAAAATCGGCCAAGCAAGAGGCCGCACTAGAGCAGCACTGGCCGACCTACGGCCTAGACCCCAAGCAAGCACTCGACCCTGCCTCCATATTTGGCCGCAATGCGGATACCGTCTTAGAGATCGGTTTTGGCAACGGCGCTTCCTTTGCACAAATGGCCCAGGACAACCCCGAGCTCAACTTTATCGGCATCGAGGTACATACCCCAGGTGTGGCACTGCTGCTGATTGAGATTGAAGAACGTGGCTTAAAGAATATCCGCATCTACAATCACGATGCCATCGAAGTATTAGATGACTGCATTGCCGATGGCAGCCTCAGCAAGTTACAGTTGTTTTTCCCCGACCCCTGGCACAAGAAGCGCCACAACAAGCGTCGCATAGTGAAGACCGAGTTGGCCGACACCCTACACCGCAAGCTTCAAGCCGACGGTTTATGGCATATTGCCACCGACTGGGAAGATTACGCTGACCACTGTATAGAAGTACTAGAGCCCTATGCCGGCTTTGAAAATACCGCTGGCAAAGAGCTCTATATACCTCGCCCCGACTCGCGCCCGCTGACTAAATTTGAAAAACGCGGCCACCGACTGGGTCACGGCGTTTGGGACTTGATGTACAAAAAGGTTTAATAATATGGCAACGCTCAATCTAGAAATCGGCTTAATGCTAGGGCTTTTTGCTTTAGCAGTGCTGCTGTTTTCTACCGAGCGTTTTCGCGTTGATGTCTCCGCCATTATTCTGCTTTGCCTGCTCGGTTTGTCCAGCCTCATCCCCGGCGTAGAGCTAATCAGTAAAAAAGAAATCTTCACGGGCTTTTCTTCCCACGCGGTTGTGGCCTTAATGGCTGTGATGATTATCGGCGCCGGCATTCATCGCACCGGCTTTACCAACGGCATCATCAACTGGATTATGCGCACCAGTCACGGCGGCGAGCACCGCACGATGCTGCTCACCGCTGGCGCCGCAGGCCTACTCGCCAGCACCTTACAAAACATTGGTTCCGCCGCACTCTTTACCCCCTTAGTTTCTCGTCTCTCCCAACGTGCCCACCTCTCCCGTGCGCGCCTGATGATGCCTATGGCCTTCGCCGCTATTGTTGGTGGCGCCATCACCATGATTGGATCTAGCCCGCTGATATTACTGAATGACTTACTGCCGGCCGACGTCGAACATATCGCCTTATTTGAAGTCGCGCCCATTGGCCTAAGTTTGCTTGCGGGAACATTAGTATTCTTTGCTGTTGTTGGCATGAAAATGCTACCGCGCAAAGATGAGCAAAATACCCTTAGCCAAACCTCAGCCTTTTTCCAAGAATTTTATGCCTTAGATGCAGATATTTACGAACTGCACATACCCAATGAATCAGCGCTCATGGGGCGCAAACTCGCCATTATTGAGCGCGCCTTTAGGGTACGCTTTGTCGGCGCTCAATTTGGTGGTGAAGCACGTATTGCTCCTGCAAAAGATATGACTATGGAACCCAATAGCGTGATCGCGGTCATGGGGACCAAGCAACATATTTTGAAGCTAGTTCAAGCTAGTGACGCCCACTTTAAAGGCGGGTTAGAAGTGTTTGCCGAAGCTCTGATACAAACACGCGCTGGCGTATCTGAATTTATTATCCCCCACACATCCAGCTATGTAGATAAGACCATCGGTGAACTCGGCCTGCGCAAGACCCAAGGGTTAGCTGTACTCGCCGTGCGCCGAGATAACGAAACCCACTATAAAAACATGCGTGAACTAGTCTTGCGTGCGGGCGACCTGATCATTTGCCACTCCAGCTGGAAAAACCTTTCTCGACTGAACCAAAGCCGAGACCTGGCTCTACTCAGCTCGGACTCACCGCAAGAAGAAGTACGGCCTTTCAAAGTCATCCCAGCACTGGGCTGCTTGGCGCTAGCAATATTTCTAGTACTCAATACTGACTTGGTGCTATCCGTAGCTCTAATGGCTGGGGCAGTAGGCATGGTCGTCACCGGCGTACTCACTATGGACGAAGCCTATGACGCCATCAGCTGGAAAACGATATTTTTATTAGCGGGATTAATCCCCCTGGGCTTAGCCGCAGAACACAGCGGCACTGCACAATGGCTGGCGAGTAACTTTATGGACATCATGGGTAACTCTTCTACCTATGCCGTACTACTGGCACTGGCCGTCATCACTTCGGCTTTCTCTTTGCTTATATCTAATGTTGGCGCGACAGTATTATTAGTGCCCGTTGCCATCAGCGCTGCGGAAACCCTAGGCAGTGACCCCCGCCTATTTGCTTTAGCCATCGCTCTTTCAGCGACCAACGCCTTCATACTGCCAACTCACCCTGTAAATGTATTAACCATGGGGGCAGCAGGTTACACAGGGAAAGATTATCTACGCGTAGGCGTACCTATGACATTACTTTATTTAGTGATCAGCCTAGGTGCTTTGATCGCATTATTTTAGAGAGTTAACAATGATCTACAGCAAGCTCGGCAACAGCGATATTGATGTTAGTAAAATTTGCCTAGGTACAATGACCTTTGGCGAGCAAAATAACGAAGCCGAAGGCCATGCCCAACTAGACTATGCACTCGAGCAGGGTGTTAATTTTATCGACACCGCTGAGATGTATCCGGTGCCACCGAAAGCCGAAACACAGGGAGCGACTGAGGCGATTATCGGCAACTGGCTGAATCGGCGTGGCAAGCGCGACGACCTTATCATCGCTAGCAAAGCGGCAGGCCCCGGCGACTGGATAAATTACATAAGAGGTGGCCCTCGCCTAACGCGTAAACATTTAGAATCTGCTATAGAAACTTCTCTACAACGCCTGCAAACAAACTACCTAGACTTGTACCAGTTGCACTGGCCCGACCGCAATACCAACTACTTCGGCAAGCTCGGCTATCAGCACGAAGAAGCTCATGACGAAACCCCCTTACATGAAACTTTTGAAGTTCTTAAAAGCTTAGTCAACAGTGGCAAGGTTCGCCACATCGGCCTGTCCAACGAAACCCCTTGGGGTTTAACCCAGTGTCTAGAGCTAGCAAAATATCACGATATGCCCCGCGTGATGAGCGTGCAAAACCCCTACAACTTACTCAATCGTAGCTATGAAGTCGGCATGGCGGAAATCAGCCAACGTGAGCAGGCGGGGCTACTGGCTTATTCTCCCTTGGGCTTTGGTGTGCTCAGTGGAAAGTACTTAAACGAACAGTGGCCAGAAGGTGCGCGTATGACCTTACACAAACGCTTTGCGCGCTACTTCACCCCACAGGGTATTGCTGCGACCGAGGCCTATGTGGCACTCGCCAAACAGCACGGCTTAGACCCTGCGCAGATGGCCTTGGCTTATGTGAACTCACGTGGCTTTGTAACTAGTAATATTATTGGTGCGACGACGATGGAGCAGCTGAAGAGTAATATTGAGAGTGTGGATTTGGAGTTGAGTGATGAAGTTTTG
>CAZBWS010000016.1:0-4681 GCA_964495705.1 uncultured Gammaproteobacteria bacterium | reverse complement strand
GCAGCTGAAGAGTAATATTGAGAGTGTGGATTTGGAGTTGAGTGATGAAGTTTTGATGGGCATAGAAAATATTCACTCAAGTATTTCTAATCCTTGTCCGTAAGGGGTTTGGCAGCCTATCCGCATATACGGATAGGCTGGAAGTCACTCACAACTAGACTAGCGAGTGATTCTTACCGCAACACCGTGAGCCTGTGTTACTTGAGCGATAGAGTTAAACTTATCAAGCTCAAAGGCGATGATGGCGTTTGCTCCTATTTTGGCCGCTTCTTTTTTCAATTCAAGAGCAGCTTTATTACCATCCCCAGGTGTGTGAGTAGTTACTGTCCCTATAACAGTATACTTCCCAGCGATTTCAGTATTAGAAAAAACTTTCACATCACTCGCATTAGTAGCAGGGTACTCTTTAGCACCAGTCTGAATATAGTTTGAAGAAATTGAGCAGCCGCTAACAAAAGCTAAAACCATTGCTGTTAATATAATTTTTTTCATTCTTACTTCCTATATATGACGGCAGTGCCAGTCGATTTTATCGAGTTCGTCCAGTAGCCAGCTGCTACAGCTAAACGTAAATCAATAATTGCATCTGCACCTAGTTTTGCTGCTTCTTTCTTTAGTAGTTCAACTGACTTTGCTGCATTTTTTCCCGCATCTGCCGCGACAGTCACACTGCCAATCATCTTGTACTCACGTCCAATATTTGACGTTGAGTAAACTGCAACCTTATCTGCCTGAGTGGCAGAAACAGATGCTTTTGCATCATCAGTTTTATAGCTAGCCACTGTTGAACAGGCGCTAGCCGCAACCACAACAGATGCGATAGTTATCGCTTTTATAATATTAGATCTCACTTTCCTTCTCTCTTTTTTTAGTAAAATACTCCCCATGTATTTGAGGAGACGGAACCATACTATTCAGGCAAGACAGATTCAACAAACTCAGCCAGATCTTCAAAGATAACAACACCTTCAAGGCCTTCGCCTTTAGCTATCGTGCGCTCGCCCTTACCTGTCTTCACCAGATAAGGCGTACAACCCACCGCCTGTCCAGCTTGCAAATCACGAAGTGAATCGCCAACAATCGGTACGCCGCTCAAATCCATTTCAAACTCTTCGGCAATCTGCTCAAACATACCCGGCAATGGCTTGCGACAATCGCAGTCATCTTCAGGGGTATGAGGGCATAAGAAAATGCCGTCGATATAACCACCGACTTGATCCAGCATTACATCCATCTTCTCGCACATTTCTTCAAACTCTTCGAAGCCAAATAAGCCACGGCCAATGCCTGATTGGTTGGTAGCGATGACGACGGTGTAGTCCGCTTTTTTGAGCTTAGCGATTGCTTCTAAGCTACCAGGAATGGGATACCACTCCTCGGCAGACTTTACGTAATCGTCAGAGTCTTCGTTGATGACACCGTCGCGGTCTAGGATGATGAATTTTTTAGTCATGTTTACTCAGAAGCACAAAAGGGTAAATGTTTTGGTCTATGCGAACATGCTAATTCCAACCTGCCCGCATACTCAATCGTGTCATCCTGAGCGGAATGAAATGCAGCCGAAGGATCTTGTTCTCCGAAATTTCCGCTATCCAGATCCTTCGATTCCGCTAACGCTGCACTCAGGATGACAGTTATTAGTTTTGTAGTTGTGACAAATCAGCCACCTGCAAGAACATCGCGCGCAGCTGCGCTAGCAGTGCAATACGGTTGTTCTTCAGAGCTTCGTCTTCCGCCATGACCATCACGCCATCAAAGAAGGCATCGACTGTATCTTTTAACATTGCGAGATTTGCCAGCACCTTATCGTACTCGCCAGCTTCTAGCATAGGTGCTGTGGCCATCTTCTGAGTCGCAATCGCACCGAACAAGCTGGTTTCTTGGTCTTCCTGGAATAGCTTGCGATTGACTGTTTCTGAAACTGCGCCTTCAACTTTTTTCAATATATTGCGGATACGCTTATTTGCTGCCGATAGGCTATCTGCCTGCTTCATGGTCGAGAATTTTTTCACCGCACTAATACGCTTAGAGAAGTCGAGTGGGCTAGCAGGGCTCACCGCCAGCACCGCATCAAACTGCTGAGGCGTATAGCCTTGGTCAACAAAGTAAGGACGCAGGCGATCCATCGCGAAGTCATACACTTCCTGCACCTTCTCACTCGCGCCAATCTCATCCGCATAGGCTGAAGCAGCCTGCTCAAGTAGCTCACGCAAATCTAGCGCTAATCCCCCTTCGATGATGATACGCAATACACCCAGCGCTGCACGGCGTAGGGCAAAGGGGTCTTTAGCACCGGTCGGCTGCTGGCCTGCGGCCCAGATTCCCATTAGGGTATCAAGCTTATCCGCTAGGGATACCGCCTGACCTGTGGCGGTTTCTGGCAGTGTGTCACCCGCAAATAGTGGCTTATACTGCTCTTGAATCGCCACTGGCACATCAGCTGGCTCGCCATCGTGCGCCGCATAATAACGACCGGCAATACCCTGCATGCTGCCGAACTCTAAAACCATCTCTGAAGACAAATCTGCCTTAGACAAAATGCCCGCACGCTGGGCGTGCTCGGCATTACTACCTAGCTTCTCAGCGATGAAGCCAGCCAATGTAGAAATACGATTCGCCTTATCGTAAACCGTGCCCAGCTTATTCTGGAATACAATCTTCTTCAGAGCTTCGTTATTGTCTTCTAACTTATGCTTGCGATCCTGATTCCAGAAGAATTCCGCGTCGGCGAAGCGTGGTCGAATCACACGCTCATTACCTTCGCTAACCTGCTGAGGGTCTTTGCTTTCGATATTCGAGATCGTAATGAAGTGAGGCTTGATGTTGCCCTCGCCATCCAAGATAGCGAAGTACTTCTGGTTGTCCTGCATAGTTTTGATCAAAGCTTCCTTGGGCACATCCAAGAAACGCTCTTCAAAGTTACCTGCAATCACTACTGGCCACTCCACTAGGCCCGTCACTTCGTCGAGTAAGTCAGGGTCAATGACGGCAACGCCACCCAGTTCTTCCGCTTTAGCTTCTACGTCAGTTTTAATCTTAGCTTGGCGCGCTTCGAAGCTAGCCTCAACATAAGCCGTTTTCAAGTCATGCGCATAATCAGCGGCATTCGCAATAGCGATATCCGCTGGCGCGTGGAAACGGTGCCCGCGGGTGACATTGCCCGCTTTCAAACCCATGATCTCAGCGTCGATCACGGCGCTGCCGTGCAACATCAAAATCCACTGCACAGGGCGCACAAATTGATAGTCGTTATTGCCCCAGCGCATGCGCTTAGGGATGGGTAGATCGGCCAAGGCCTTTTCCACCATCGCGGGAATCAATGCGGATAGGCTGGCGCCGGGCTTGTTTAGCTCGTAGTACAGCTTCTCTACCTTACCGTCTTGAATACGACCGGCTTCGGCAACCGTGATGCCGCAAGAGCGAGCAAAGCCTTCTGCCGCTTTCGTCGGATTGCCATCGGCATCAAAGGCCGCCTGCACCGCAGGGCCCGAGCGCTTAACCAGCTGGTCGGGCTGCGATTCTGGTGTGGCTTTGATTAACACGGCCAAACGGCGTGGCGCCGCATAGGGCTCTACATCGCCGTGCTCGATAGAGGCCGCGCCCAGCTGCTCAACCAAGCTAGCCGTAAAGGCTTGAGATAATTTTTTCAGCGCCTTCGGTGGCAGCTCTTCAGTACCGATTTCAATCAGTAGATCGTTAGTTGTAGTCATTACGCTTCTCCCTCTTTCGTAGCAGTGGCAGGAGCCATGTTTTTTAACATCGGGAAGCCCAGCGCTTCGCGGCTATCGTGGTAGGCCTGCGCCACGGCGCGAGACAGGGTGCGCACACGCAAGATATAGCGCTGGCGCTCAGTCACCGAAATGGCGTGGCGAGCGTCTAGCAAGTTGAAGGTATGGGAAGCTTTTAGCACTTGCTCGTAGGCTGGCAAGGCCAAGCCCGCTTCGATCAAGTTCTTGCTGCTTTCTTCACACTCATCAAAAGTGCGGAATAGATTGTCTGTATTGGCGTGCTCGAAGTTATAAGTCGATTGCTCAACCTCGTTCTGGTGGAACACGTCGCCATAAGTGACTTCATTACCTGCTGCGTCGCGCGTCCAAACCAAGTCGTAAACGCTCTGCACATCTTGCAGATACATGGCGATACGCTCTAGGCCGTAGGTGATCTCACCAGTGACGGGCTTGCAGTCCAAGCCGCCAACCTGCTGGAAGTAAGTGAATTGCGTCACTTCCATACCGTTCAACCAGACTTCCCAACCCAAACCCCAAGCGCCCAGTGTTGGCGACTCCCAGTTATCTTCCACAAAACGTACATCGTGGGTGAGGGTGTCGACACCCAGCATCTGCAGGGACTCAAGATACAACTCTTGGATATTCGCCGGAGAGGGCTTAATGATCACCTGATACTGGTAATAGTGCTGCAAGCGATTTGGGTTCTCACCATAGCGGCCATCAGTAGGACGGCGCGAAGGCTGCACATAGGCCGTCGCCCACGGCTCTGGGCCAATCGAACGCAGAAAGGTCGCAGGGTGAAAAGTACCCGCACCCATCTCCATATCGTAAGGCTGAAGAATCACGCAGCCCTGAGCTGCCCAGAATTCCTGCAAGGCCATAATCAAGCCCTGAAAGGTTTTAGTATCGTGTTGAGTCGCCATGTGCCGGCTTTACCAATATATAGATGAAAG
>CAZBWS010000015.1:0-36697 GCA_964495705.1 uncultured Gammaproteobacteria bacterium | reverse complement strand
TGGAAGAAGGCCTGCGTTTCGCAATCCGTGAAGGCGGTCGTACCGTTGGCGCTGGCGTTGTCGGCAAGATCACTAAATAAGGCGATTAGATATGTCAGCAAAGAAAGCACAAACAATCCGTATTCGACTAAAAGCTTTCGATCATCGTTTGATCGACAAGTCTGCTAGCGAAATTGTAGAAACAGCTAAGCGCACTGGCGCGCGTGTGCAAGGGCCTATCCCTTTGCCTACTCGCAAAGAGCGTTTTACTGTTCTAGTTTCACCTCACGTCAACAAAGATGCCCGTGACCAGTACGAAATCCGTACTCACAAGCGTCTTATGGATATCGTAGATCCTACTGATAAGACTGTTGATGCGCTGATGAAATTAGATTTGGCTGCAGGGGTTGACGTTCAGATTAAACTGAACTAATATACGCGCCCCTGGTAAAGGGGCGTAAGTTTTTTGCTTCGGTAAAGAGCTAACAAAACATACAAGTCGCCAATTGGGCGATATTGAATTTAGCGAATTTCGGCTTAGGCATTTGGTGCTTTAAGCCGAAATTTTCATTTTAAGCTGAAAAGCATTGAATTGAGGAATTGTCATGGCAATTGGTCTAGTCGGTCGTAAGGCAGGCATGACGCGCATCTTTACTGAAGATGGCGTATCAATTCCTGTGACCGTGATAGAAGTAGAACCTAATCGCGTCTCCCAGGTTAAAACTGTGGAAACCGATGGTTACGCTTCTATTCAGGTGACAAAGGGTGAGCGACGCGCTTCACGTGTAACTAAGCCAATGGCTGGGCATTTTGCAAAAGCAAATGTTGCTGCTGGTGAAGGTTTGTGGGAGTTCCGTCTTGAAGAAGGCGAAGAGTTTGAGGTTGGCGGCGAAGTCAAAGTGGATCTGTTTGAAGCAGGCCAAAAAGTTGACGTAGCAGGCACTTCAATCGGTAAGGGTTTCCAGGGTGGTGTAAAGCGTCATAACTTTAAGATGCAAGACGCTACACACGGTAACTCGGTATCTCACCGTGCTCACGGTTCGACTGGTCAGTGTCAAACTCCTGGTCGAGTATTTAAGGGTAAGCGCATGGCAGGCCATATGGGTGCCAAGCGTATAACAGCCAAAAACTTAGAAGTAGTTCGCGTTGATGTTGAGCGCAACTTGCTACTAGTTAAAGGTGCTGTGCCTGGTTCAGCGGGTGGCAATGTATTTGTTCGCTCTGCCGTTAAAGCTAAGAAATAGCATAGGTCTGGATCTTAATTATGGAACTAGCGTTACTCAATAATGGCCAGAAAGTAGAAGTCTCTGAGACAGCTTTCGGTCGCGAATTTAATGAGGCTTTGATTCATCAGGTAGTTACTGCGTATCTATCTGGTGCTCGTCAAGGTTCTCGTGCACAAAAGAATCGTTCTGATGTAAGTGGTGGTGGTATTAAGCCATTCAATCAGAAGGGTACTGGCCGTGCTCGTGCCGGTACAATACGTAGCCCAATTTGGCGCCACGGCGGTACAACTTTTGCTGCGCGTCCCCAGGACCACAGTCAGAAAGTTAACCGTAAAATGTATCGTGGTGCTATGGCATCTATCTTCTCGGAGTTAATCCGTCAAGAGCGTTTGGTAATCGTTGAAGAGATCACTGTTGATGCTCCTAAGACAAAGCAGCTTGTAGCCAAGCTAAGTGACTTAGGTGTTGAGAATGTGTTGATCGTCAGCGAAACAGATGACATTAACCTGTATCTTGCAGCGCGCAACTTGCGCTCTGTAGATGTTACTGATGCTGCAGCTTTGAATCCTGTTGATCTTGTTAACTTTGACAAGGTGTTGATTACAGTTGATTCGCTGAAGCGTGTCGAGGAGCAGTTGAAATGAACCAAGAGCGTCTATTACAAATAGTGCTTGCGCCTCACGTAACTGAAAAAAGCGCAATGGCTACCGAAGCTTCTAATCAGCATACATTCAAGGTTCTTCCTTGTGCTGATAAGTTAGAAGTTAAGGCAGCAGTTGAATTGGTTTTCAATGTTAAAGTTGAAAATGTTCGCCTGATGAACGTTAAAGGTAAAACTAAGCGTTTCAAGCAGGTTGAAGGTAAGCGCAGTGACTGGAAGAAGGCCTGCGTAACTTTGGCTGCTGGCAGCGAAATTACTTATGAGGGTGCTGAGTAATGGCTATTATTAAGACTAAGCCGACTTCACCTGGACGTCGTCACGTTGTTAAAATTACTCCAGCCGAGTTGCACAAGGGTGAGCCCTATGCGCCTCTACTAGAGAAGAAGACTCGCTCTGGCGGTCGTAACAACGCTGGTCGTATTACGACTCGACACGTTGGTGGTGGTCACAAGCAGCGCTATCGCGTTGTTGATTTCAAGCGTAACAAAGATGGCATTCCATCTGTTGTTGAGCGCATTGAATACGATCCTAACCGCACAGCACACATTGCTCTTGTCTTGTTTGCTGATGGTGAGCGTCGCTATATTATCGCAGCGAAAGGCATGAAAGCTGGAGATCAGTTGGCCACAGGACCTGCGGCTCCTATTGTTTCTGGCAATAGTTTGCCACTTCGCAACGTACCACTAGGTGGCACGGTGCACTGTGTAGAAATGAAGCCAGGCAAGGGTGCGCAAATTGCACGTTCTGCTGGAACATCTGCCCAGCTAGTTGCTCGTGAAGGTTCTTACGCGACTTTGCGTTTGCGCTCTGGCGAGACACGTAAAGTACACGTTGATTGCCGCGCGGTAATTGGCGAAGTAAGCAACGGTGAGCATAGCTTGCGTCAGTTGGGTAAAGCGGGCGCAATGCGCTGGCGCGGAGTTCGTCCTACTGTTCGCGGTGTGGCAATGAACCCGGTTGATCACCCACATGGTGGTGGTGAAGGTCGTACATCTGGTGGCCGTCATCCTGTATCCCCGTGGGGCGTGCCGACCAAAGGTCATAAGACTCGTTCTAATAAACGTACCGATGGCATGATTGTTCGTCGTCGCAACAACCGTAAGTAGGGAGTAATTCATGCCACGTTCGTTGAAAAAAGGACCATTTATTGACCATCACTTGGTCACTAAGGTTGAGAAGGCGCTTGCTGAAAACAATCGTCGCCCTATTAAAACTTGGTCACGTCGCTCTATGGTTTCACCAGATATGATCGGCCTGACAATTGCGGTACACAATGGCCGCCAACACGTTCCCGTTTTAGTTAACGAGAATATGGTTGGCCATAAACTGGGTGAGTTCGCTTTAACGCGTACTTTTAGAGGCCACGTAGTCGACAAGAAGGCGAGAAGATAGTCATGCAAGTAAGTGCAAAACATCGCTATGCCCGAACTTCGGCGCAAAAAGCACGCTTGATCGCTGATCAAGTTCGCGGATTGCCTGTTGACCGTGCTCTAGAGGTTTTATCCTTTAGCCCACGTAAGGCCGCACAGCTAGTAAAAAAAGTGTTGGATTCAGCTATTGCAAATGCTGAGCACAACGAAGGTGCTGATATTGACGAATTGAAAGTGTCAGCGATTTTTGTGGACGAAGGCCCAACGATGAAGCGTTTTCAAGCGCGCGCGAAAGGCCGTGGTAATCGCATATTAAAGCGTACCAGCCACATTACCGTTACAGTTTCAGACTGAGTAGGACGCTATGGGACAAAAAGTACATCCAATTGGATTTCGCCTAGGCATCGCTTCGGACTGGACGTCTAAGTGGTACGCCGAGCGCGGAGATTATTCAAAGAACTTGTTTGAAGACATCCAGGTTCGCAAATTTATTAAGCAAAAGCTTTTACAGGCTGCTGTTAGCCGTATCCAGATTGAGCGTCCTGCAAAGCAGGCTGTTGTGACTATTCACACAGCTCGTCCAGGTGTTGTTATCGGCAAGAAAGGCGAAGATATTGAAAGACTACGTCAGGAAGTGGCTAAAATTTTAAGCCTGCCTGTTGGCGTTGTTAAAATCAACATCGAAGAAATTCGCAAGCCTGAACTTGATGCGACATTAGTTGCTGAAAGTGTCGCTCAGCAGCTTGAACGTCGAATCATGTTCCGTCGCGCTATGCGTCGTGCGGTAACAAACGCAATGCGCCTTGGCGCACTAGGTATCAAGATCAGTTGTGCTGGTCGTTTGAATGGTGCTGAGATTGCTCGTACTGAATGGTATCGCGAAGGCCGTGTGCCATTGCATACACTTCGTGCGGATATCGACTACGGTACAGCTGAAGCAAATACGACTTACGGTATTATTGGCATTAAGACTTGGGTGTTCAAAGGTGAAGTTTATGACTTTGAAGCCAAGCAAGCTAAGTCCGGTAAGTCTAAGTCCGAAAAAGCGAAGTAAGGGTTAAATAGAAATGTTACAGCCTAAGCGCACAAAATTCCGCAAAACACAGAAAGGCCGCAACCGTGGCCTGGCTCACCGAGGCAGCTCGGTAAGCTTTGGTGAATTCGGTCTTAAAGCAACTGGACGTGGTCGCATCACTGCTCGTCAAATCGAAGCAGCTCGTCGTGCCATGACTCGTCATATTAAACGTGGCGGAAAAATTTGGATTCGAATTTTTCCTGATAAGCCTATTACCAAGAAGCCTGTAGAAGTACGTATGGGTAAAGGTAAGGGTAACGTAGAATACTGGGTAGCCCAGATTCAGCCTGGTCGTATGTTGTACGAAATGGAAGGCGTGAGTGAAGAATTGGCACGTGAGGCATTTGACCTTGCAGCGGCTAAGCTTCCTGTAGCTACCACCTTTGTTAGAAGGACGGTGATGTAATGAAAGCTTTAGATCTACGCCAAAAATCAGCAGCTGAGCTGCAAGAAGAATTGCTAGTTCTTCGTAAGGAACAGTTTAATTTGCGTATGCAAAAGACAACTGGAAACCCTAAGATTAGCGAATTCCAGCGTGTACGTCGCGATATCGCACGTATCAAAACCGTTATGAACGAAATAAAAAGTGGTGACGCATAATGAGCGAAGCATCTACTGAAACAACTCAACGCACGTTAACTGCGACAGTTGTAAGCAACAAGATGGACAAATCTTTTGTCGTTAAAATTGAGCGCTTAATTAAGCACCCAATGTACGGCAAGTTCATCAAGCGCACGACCAAGCTGTCTGTGCATGACGAAAACAACGAATGTAACCCAGGTGATGTTGTTGTTATACAGCAGTGTCGTCCTATTTCTAAGACTAAGTCTTGGACATTGGTTAGCGTTCAAGAAAAAGCGGTGTAAGTCATGATTCAAATGCAATCAAATTTGTCTGCAGCAGACAACAGTGGTGCTCGCCGCGTTCAGTGTATCAAGGTGCTTGGTGGTTCTAAGCGTCGTTATGCTGGTATCGGTGACGTTATCAAAGTGACTGTTAAAGACGCTATTCCTCGCGGAAAAGTGAAAAAAGGCGAAGTTTATAACGCAGTTGTTGTACGTACACGTAAGGGTGTCCGTCGTGCAGATGGCTCGTTAATTCGTTTTGATTCAAATGCCGCTGTTCTTTTGAACGCTAAGCTTGAGCCAATCGGTACACGTATCTTTGGCCCCGTAACTCGCGAGTTGCGTTCTGAGAACTTTATGAAAATCATTTCTCTAGCACCTGAAGTGCTATAGGCGGAGTTTGATCATGCAAAAAATTCAAACGGGTGACGAAGTCATCGTAATTGCAGGTAAGGATAAGGGGCGTACAGGTAAAGTATTATCTGTAGACACCGAGTCTAGCCGCGTTATCGTAGAGAATATCAACGTTGCCAAGAAGCACACAAAGCCAAACCCAGCGGTTGGCGAGCCTGGTGGCATCGTTGAGAAAGAAATGTCTCTAGATAATTCTAATGTTGCTATCTACAACACTAAAACACAAAAAGCTGATCGTGTTGGCATTCGTGTTGATGATGGTAAGAAAGTTCGTTTCTACAAGTCCTCAGGGGATGTTGTAGCTTAGTAGCTATACAAGAGTTAATCATGGCTAGACTTCATACAGAGTATAAAGAAAACATTGTTCCTCAGCTTTTAAAAGAGTTTGGGTATAAGAGTGTTATGGAAGTTCCACGCATCACTAAGATCACATTGAATATGGGTCTTGGCGAAGCACTAGTGGACAAGAAGGTGCTTGAGCACGCTACTGGCGACATGGCCAAAATTGCTGGCCAAAAGCCAGTAGTTACCCTTGCCAGAAAATCTATTGCGGGCTTTAAAATCCGTGACGGATACCCAATCGGATGTAAGGTGACATTGCGTCGTGAGCGCATGTATGAATTCCTTGACCGTTTGGTGAGCATTTCTGTTCCTCGTATCCGTGACTTCCGTGGCTTGAATCCGAAATCTTTCGATGGCCGTGGTAACTACAGCATGGGTGTTAAAGAGCAGATCATTTTCCCTGAAATTGATTATGACAAGATTGACGCATTGCGCGGCATGGATATTGTTGTAACAACAACTGCGAAAACTGATGATGAAGCACGTGCGCTTCTAAAAGCATTTAACTTCCCGTTTAAGACGACTACGAAGGCGTAAGCGAAATGGCTAAGATCTCAATGAAAATGCGCGAGAAAAAGCGCGCTAAATTAGTTGCTCAATACGCTGTAAAGCGAGCAGCTTTAAAGGCAATCATCCAGAGCCCTGAAAGCTCAATAGAAGAGTTGGTATCTGCAACTGAAGCGTTGCAAAAACTACCTCGCGATTCTAGCCCAGTTCGTCAACGTAACCGTTGTAACGAAACAGGTCGCCCACACGGTTACCTAAGAAAGTTTGGTTTGTCACGCATTAAGCTTCGCGAAGCGGCTATGCGTGGAGATGTACCTGGTTTGCGTAAAGCAAGCTGGTAATTTTTTAATTGTAAGAGGATATCGATATGAGTATGACTGATCCAATTGCTGACTTGTTGACGCGTGTTCGTAACGCCCAACGTGCTAGCAAAGCTGAAGTTGCTATCCCTGCTTCTAAGCTAAAGTCTGCAATACTAAAAGTATTGCAAGATGAAGGCTATATTGCAGGATTTGAGGCCACGGAAATTGAAGGCAAGCCTTCTCTACGTGTTGCGCTTAAGTATTTTGAAGGTCGCCCAGTTATTGAAACTATTAAGCGCATCAGCAAGCCTAGCTTGCGCGTATACCGTGGCAAGGATGAATTGCCAAAGGTTAATAATGGCTTGGGTGTTGCAATCATCTCCACTTCTCGCGGCCTAATGAGCGATCGCGAAGCCCGTAAACTGGGTGCTGGTGGCGAAGTTCTTTGTACCGTTTCTTAATTTAGGAGGATAGTTTATGTCACGTGTTGCTAAACAAGCGATCTCTATTCCTGCTGGTGTTGAGGTTAAGCTAAACGGTCAAAATGTAGAAGTTAAAGGTCCTAAGGGGGCTACTTCACTAGAATTGCATTCTACTGTTTCATTGAAAGAAGAAGACGGCTCACTCGTTGTAGTGCCTGCTTCTGTTAAAGATTACGCCATGGCAGGTACCATGCGTGCTCTTACGAATAACTTAATTGTTGGTGTTACTGCTGGTTTCCAGAAAAAGTTGGAGCTAGTAGGTGTCGGTTACCGTGCTAAGGCACAAGGCAATGTCTTGAATCTTACACTAGGTTTCTCCCACCCTGTAAACCATGCAATACCTGAAGGTATTACAATTGAGACTCCAAGTCAGACTGAAGTTATTGTTTCTGGTATGGATAAGGCGGCAGTTGGCCAAGTTGCCGCTGAAATTCGCGCCTATCGCCCACCTGAGCCCTACAAAGGTAAAGGTGTCCGTTATGCTGGTGAGCACATCATCCGCAAAGAAGCTAAGAAGAAGTAGGTAAGACGATGGATAAGAAAACATCTCGTTTGCGTCGCTCTCGCAGAGCACGCGCCAAGATTAGTGAATTGGGTGCTCATCGTTTGAGCGTTCATCGCACTGGTCTTCACATTTATGCTCAGGTAATTGCTCCTGAGGGTGACAAGGTAATTGCAAGTGCTTCTACACTGCAAGCGCCGGTGAAAGGCGAAGTAAAATACAGTGGCAACTCTGAAGCAGCAGCAGCTGTTGGTAAGGCAGTTGCTGAAGCGGCTAAAGCGGCAGGCGTAACTCAGGTTGCGTTCGATCGTTCTGGCTTTAAGTATCACGGTCGTGTTAAAGCTTTGGCTGACGCTGCTCGTGAAAACGGACTGGAATTCTAAAGGTAACTACTATGTCAAATTTTGATCAAGGGCCTGCAGATGGCATGATTGAAAAGCTGGTCGCAGTTAACCGCGTTTCAAAAGTGGTTAAAGGTGGTCGCCAGTTTAGTTTCACAGCACTGACAGTAGTTGGTGATGGCAACGGTAAAGTGGGTTTTGGATACGGCAAGGCGAAAGAAGTGCCGGTTGCTATTCAAAAGGCCATGGAGAAAGCACGTCGCGATATGAATACAATTAGTTTGGTAGATGGCACTTTGCACTACCCAATTAAAGCAAATCATGGCGCAGCAAAAATCTACATGCAGCCTGCATCTGATGGTACTGGTGTAATTGCCGGTGGCGCAATGCGTGCAGTATTAGAAGCTGTTGGTGTGCGTAATGTACTAGCGAAAACAACTGGTTCACGTAACCCTATTAACGTAGTTCGCGCTACGATTAAAGGTCTTGTTGCTATCAGCTCTCCCGAGAGTGTAGCGGCGAAGCGTGGCAAGTCTGTTGAAGATATCCTGGGTTAAGGCAGAGGACTGAAAAATGGCTGAAGCTAAGAAAATTAAAGTAACTCAGACTAAGTCGAGCATTGGCCGACTAAAGAATCATCAGGCTTGCCTGCGTGGTTTGGGTCTTCGTCGCATTCGTCACACTGTAGAAGTAATTGATACTCCTGAAAACCGTGGAATGATCAATACGGTCATCTACATGGTTCAAGTTGAGGAAGCTTAAACATGAAACTGAATACACTTAAGCCTGCAGCAGGCTCTCGTGGCCGCGTTAAGCGCGTTGGCCGCGGCATCGGCTCTACGCTAGGCAAAACTTGTGGTCGTGGCCACAAGGGTCAAAAGTCTCGCTCTGGCGGCATGCCAAAAATCGGTTTTGAAGGTGGCCAAATGCCTATTCAACGCCGCTTGCCTAAGGTTGGCTTTAGCTCGCGTATTGGTCGTTTGTCGGCTGAAATTCGCTTGTCTGAGCTTAATAAGGTCGAAGGCGATACTGTTGATTTGGTTGCCTTAAAAGCAGCTAACTTAATTCCGCAGCAAATTGTACAAGCTAAAATCTTTGCTTCTGGCGAAGTTACTCGTGCATTTACTGTTGCTGGTGTTGCAGTAAGTAAGGGTGCGCGTGAAGCCATCGTTGCTGCTGGCGGCAAGATAGAGGAATAAGCGACGTATGTCTCGTTCTGCATCTCAAATGAATCCAGGTATGAATCTCGGTCAATTGACAGAGGTTCGTAACCGAATTCTATTTTTATTGTTTGCACTGTTGATTTACCGTGTAGGGTCATTTATTACCCTGCCTGGTATTGACCCTCAAGTGCTAGCTAGATTGTTTGAGTCTCAGCAGGGCGGGATTCTTGGTCTGGTAGATGTTTTCTCTGGTGGCGCACTAGGACGTATGTCTATGTTTGCCCTAGGAGTCATGCCTTATATTACTGCATCGATTATCGTGCAGATGTTAGGGCATGTTCATCCTCCTTTCCAAGAACTACGCAAAGAAGGGCAGCAAGGCCAGCGTAAACTTACTCAATATACCCGTTATTTGACGATATTATTGGCTGCAATGCAGAGCTTTGGTGTTGCAGTTGCACTGCAAAACCCTGAGTTTGGTGGCGCAGAGTTAGTTCGCAACCCAGGAACAAGCTTTATATTTACAGCAATGGTAACTTTGGTTACAGGAACGATGTTTCTAATGTGGCTAGGTGAGCAGATTACTGAACGCGGCATCGGCAATGGTATCTCTATGATTATCTTTGCAGGTATTGTTGCTGGTTTGCCTCAAGGCATTGCCCAAATGTTAGATTCGGCTGCAAGCGGAGAACTAAGTTATGCGACTGTGTTGCTAGTATTTGTATTAGCTATAGGTGTGACGGCATTTGTTATTTTTGTAGAGCGCGGACAACGCCGCATTACAATTAACTTTGCCAAGCGTCAGCAGGGCCGTCAGGCTTATGCAGCTCAAACATCACACTTGCCGTTGAAGCTGAACATTGCTGGTGTAATACCTGCAATCTTTGCTCAAGCAATCATTTTGTTTCCTGCGACGATTGCTAGCTTTGCGGGCAACTCAGGCGATTCTTGGGTAACTGATCTTGCTGCCTATATGTCTCCAGGTCAGCCTGCTTATATGTTGTTGTACGGCGCAGCGATTATATTTTTCTGTTTCTTTTACTCGGCGTTGGTATTTAATGCCCGTGAAACTGCAGATAATTTAAAGCGTCAAGGTGCATTTGTACCAGGTATTCGCCCCGGTGAGCAAACCGCTCGCTATATAGACGGCGTAATGACGCGATTAACAGTCGTAGGTTCTTTGTACATCACTGCGGTGTGCTTATTGCCAGAAATTTTGATCACCTATTTTAATGTGCCCTTCAACTTTGGTGGTACGGCGTTATTGATTGTGGTGGTTGTTGTAATGGACTTTATGTCCCAGTTGCAGTCTCATCTGATGTCTCATCAGTATGAAGGCTTAATGAAAAAAGCTAATTTAAAAGGCACCGAAGCTTAGGCAACGGTTCCAATTTGGAGTAAACGATGAAAGTACGAGCTTCGGTAAAAAAAATCTGCCGCAACTGTAAAACTGTGCGCCGCAATGGAAAAGTACGTGTTATTTGTACGGATCCGCGTCACAAGCAAGTTCAAGGCTAATTATTTTAGTATTGAGCATTGATTTTTAATGTTATTTCTATAGAATTGCGCGCCTTCGTATCAGGTGCGTTTAGGAGTTTAGGTTAATGGCACGTATAGCCGGTATTAATATCCCAGTCAATAAACATACTTGGGTTGGTTTAACATCAATCTACGGTATCGGACAGACTCGGGCATACGAAATTTGTAAAGCTGTAGGTATTGATCCTACAACTAAGATCCGTGAGCTAGCGGAGCCTGAAGTTGAGTCGTTGCGTACTGCGGTTGGCAAATTCACTGTTGAAGGTGATTTGCGCCGTGAAGTGTCAATGAACATCAAGCGTCTTATGGACCTTGGTTGCTTCCGTGGCCTACGCCATCGTCGCGGCTTGCCACTACGTGGTCAGCGCACTAAAACTAATGCACGTACTCGTAAGGGTCCACGCAAGCCTATTAAGAGATAATTCCAAATAATTATTTGGTAGAGAAGATTTATGGCCAAGCCAACAAGCACTCGTAAAAAGGTAAAACGCACCGTAACAGAAGGTGTGGCGCACATATTTGCGTCCTTTAACAATACAATTATTACTATCACCGATCGTCAAGGCAATACACTGTCTTGGGCTACTTCCGGTGGTTCTGGTTTCCGTGGTTCTCGTAAGAGCACTCCTTTTGCGGCTCAGGTTGCTGCAGAGCGTGCTGGCGAAGCTGCGAAAGTATATGGTTTGAAGAGCCTTGACGTTGAAGTCAAAGGCCCAGGCCCAGGCCGTGAATCGGCAGTGCGTGCGTTAAATAACGTAGGCTTCAAAATTCAAAACATCGTGGACGTAACTCCGTTGCCTCACAATGGCTGTCGTCCACCTAAACGCCGTCGCGTTTAAAGCAGGAGTATTACAATGGCAAGATATCGTGGCCCAAAATGTAAACTGGCTCGTCGTGAAGGTACTGACCTTTTCCTGAAGTCAGGTGTTCGCCCACTTGAATCAAAGTGTAATATGGAGCGCCTTCCAGGATCGACTAATTCCCAGAACAGTCGTCGTCCTCGTTTGTCTGACTACGCACTACAGTTGCGTGAGAAGCAAAAAGTTCGCCGTATTTACGGTGTACTAGAGAAGCAGTTCCGTGGTTACTACACTGAAGCCGCTCGTCAAAAAGGTTCTACAGGTGAAAACTTGTTGCGTCTTCTTGAGCAGCGCTTAGATAACGTAGTATATCGTATGGGCTATGGTTCAACACGCTCTGAAGCGCGTCAGTTGGTAAGCCATAAGTCTATTCAGGTTAACGGCCGTATCGTTAATGTTGCTTCTTACATGGTTAAGCCAGGTGACGAAGTTATCGTTCGCGAAAAGTCTAAGGCTCAGTCTCGTATTGCTTCGGCAATGGAGTTAGCCCAACAGCGCGGTATCGTTGAGTGGATCGACGTAGACGCTAAGAAGCTAACAGGTGTTTTCAAAAGCATCCCTGAGCGTTCTGAGCTGCCAGCCGAGATCAATGAAAACTTGATCGTCGAACTGTACTCTAAGTAATCAAACAACGGAGCGCCGAATATGTCAGCCAATGTAAATGAGTTTCTGAAGCCGCGTCTAGTCGACGTGCAGCAGACCTCTGACACCCGTGCCAAGGTAGTTTTAGAGCCATTAGAGCGTGGCTTTGGCCACACTCTAGGTAACGCTTTGCGCCGTATTTTGTTATCGTCTATGCCTGGGGCTGCGGTAACAGAAGTTCAAATCGAAGGCGTATTGCATGAGTACACTACTATTGAAGGTGTACAGGAAGATGTACTAGATATTTTGTTGAACCTTAAAGGTTTAGCAATTGTATTACACGCCAAGAACGAAGTGGTTTTGACACTGAGTAAGAAAGGTTCTGGTGCCGTTACAGCCGCTGATATTCAAGTCGACCATGACGTTGAAATCAAAAACCCTGATCATGTGATTGCTAACATGACACAGGAAGGCGAGCTAAACATGACTTTGAAAGTTATGAAAGGCCGCGGTTACCAGCCAGCTAGTCAACGTAAACTGGAAGAAGGTGAGACTCGTGCTGTAGGTACTCTACAAGTCGACGCTAGCTTTAGCCCTGTTTACCGTGTGGCTTACAATGTTGAAAGTGCTCGTGTTGAGCAGCGTACTGACTTAGATAAGTTGATCATCGATTTGGAAACAAATGGAACGATTGACCCAGAAGAGTCTATTCGCCGTGCAGCGACTATCTTGCAAGAGCAAATTTCTGTATTTGTAGACCTGCAAGCTGAAACGGTCACTGAAGAAGAAGACGATTCTGCGGATGTTGATCCAGTATTGTTGCGCCCTGTAGATGACTTGGAGTTGACGGTACGTTCAGCTAATTGTCTGAAAGCAGAAAATATTTACTATATCGGTGATTTGATTCAGCGTACTGAAGTTGAGTTGTTAAAGACTCCTAACTTAGGTAAGAAGTCATTAACCGAAATTAAAGACGTGTTGGCACAGCACGGCCTATCTCTGGGCATGCGCCTAGAAAATTGGCCACCAGCGACTATCGCTAAAGAAGCCAGCTAAACCGTTACCATATTGAAGTAGGAAGATTGAGCCATGCGCCATCGTAAATCAGGTCGTCAACTCGGCCGTAACAGCTCTCACCGTAAAGCTATGTTCACTAACATGTCTAGCTCTTTGTTTGAGCACGAGTTGATTAAAACAACTCTACCTAAGGCAAAAGAACTGCGTCGTGTTACTGAGCCATTGATCACACTGGCTAAGAACGATAATGTCGCCAACCGTCGCCTTGCGTTTTCTCGCCTAGGTAACAACCGTGCCGCAGACAAAATTGTTGCAAAGCTATTTAATGAGCTAGGCCCTCGTTACAAGGATCGCCAGGGCGGCTATAGCCGTATCCTAAAGTGCGGTTTCCGCGCTGGTGATAACGCGCCTATGGCGTATGTTGAGCTGGTCGATCGTCCAGTTGCAGCACCTGCTGTTGAGGAAGCTGCTGAAGACTAGCATTGCTTAGTTTTTGGTATTAAAAAAGCCGAGCTTATGCTCGGCTTTTTTGTGCCAGCTTAGTTATTAATTAAGCAGTGGTTTTAAATAATGCCCGGTAAAGGATTGAGGGTTTTCTGAAACCTGTTCAGGCGTTCCCGTTGCGATGATTTTCCCGCCTTTACTGCCGCCTTCGGGGCCAAGGTCAATCACCCAGTCTGCCGTTTTTATTACGTCTAAATTGTGCTCGATAATCACAATCGTGTTGCCATGATCACGAAGGCGGTGAATGACTTTGAGCAACTGGTCTACATCGTGAAAGTGTAACCCGGTCGTAGGCTCATCCAGTATGTACAAAGTCTTGCCCGTATCGCGCTTCGATAATTCTCGGGCTAACTTAACCCGTTGCGCCTCACCTCCAGACAGGGTGGTCGCGTTTTGCCCTAGGGTGATATAGCTCAGACCTACATCTAATAAAGTCTGTAGCTTTCTGTGTAACACGGGCACGGCACTAAAAAATGGCGCCGCTTCTTCTACCGTCATGGCGAGGACTTCGTGAATATTTTTGCTCTTATAGCGCACCTCTAGGGTTTCGCGGTTATAACGCTTACCCTTACATAGGTCGCAGGGTACGTAGACGTCGGGTAAGAAGTGCATTTCAACCTTGATCAGCCCGTCACCCTGACAGGATTCACAGCGTCCGCCTTTGACGTTAAAGCTGAAACGCCCTGGCTTATAGCCTCGAGAGCGGGCTTCGGCTGTACCAGAAAACAGTTCTCGAATCGTTGTAAATAGGCCAGTGTAAGTGGCTGGGTTGGAGCGCGGGGTGCGACCGATGGGGCTTTGGTCAATGTCTATTACTTTGTCGACATGCTCCAGGCCTTCGATGACATCTACGGGGGCTGGTTGCAAACTGCTGCCGTTGAGGTCTCTAGCGCTTTGTGCGTATAGGGTGTCGTTAATCAATGTAGACTTGCCCGAACCTGACACGCCAGTTACACAAGTAAGTAAGCCTATGGGGATATCCGCATTAACACCAGCTAGATTATTGCCTTTAGCACCCTTGATGCGGATATGCTTGTCAGAGGGTTTAATACGCTGTTCGGGAATGACGATGGATTTTTTACCTGACAAGTACTGGCCAGTAATGGAGTCTGGGCTGTCTGCGACTTGTTGAGGGGTGCCTCGGGCGACTATATGGCCGCCGTGTACCCCAGCGCCCGGGCCTATGTCGACAACATAGTCGGCTAGGCGCACGGCGTCTTCGTCGTGCTCGACGACAATCACGGTGTTGCCTAGGTCGCGTAGGTACTTGAGTGTGTTAAGCAGACGATCATTGTCACGTTGATGCAGGCCAATGGAAGGCTCATCTAGCACATACATGACGCCAACAAGGCCGGCGCCAATTTGTGAGGCTAGGCGAATACGTTGCGCTTCACCGCCGGAGAGGGTGTCGGCACCGCGATCCAAGGATAAATAGTCCAGCCCTACATTAATTAAAAAATTAATGCGCAGGCGGATCTCGCGCAGAATTTTATCCGCCACTTCACCCTTAGCGCCTTCGAGTTGCAAGTCGGCGAAAAAATTATGCGCCTCCTCAATAGACAAAGCTGTGATGCCAGCCAGCGGCGTATCCGCAACAAAGACATTACGCGCCGCTTGGTTTAGACGAGTGCCATCACATATAGAGCAGGCCTCCTGTATTTGGTATTTGCCCAACTCTTCGCGAACTGCATTAGATTCCGTATCGCGATAGCGCCGTTCCATATTCGGGATAATGCCTTCAAATGCATGAGTTTTGTTCCACTGGGTGCCGCTGTCGCCCTTGTAGTTGAACTCAATTTTCTCTTTGCCGCTACCATGTAGAATCACTTTTCGGATTTTACTACTGAGCTTGTCAAAAGGAGTTTCAACGTCAAATTCATAATGCGTCGCCAAAGATTCGAGCATTTGAAAGTAGTAAGCGTTGCGTCGATCCCAGCCACGGATAGCGCCGCCAGCTAGGCTGAGGTGGGCATTCAACACGACTTGTTGTTCGTCAAATATTTGCCGCATACCCAAGCCGTCACAGCTGGCGCAGGCGCCTGCGGGATTGTTGAAGGAAAATAATTTAGGTTCTAATTCTGGGATGCTGTAGCCGCATATTGAGCAGGCGAACTTAGCCGAAAAAGTCTGTTGTTCTAAGTCACCGTCCTTGTCCATAGGTGCGATGATGGCGATGTCTTCGGCTAGGTGTAGAGCGGTTTCAAAAGATTCGGCGAGGCGCTGCTTAAGATCCTCTCGCACCTTAAAGCGGTCTATAACCACTTCAATGGTATGCTTTTTGTGGCGATCTAGTTCTGGTGCGTCGTCCAGCTCGCAAAGCTCGCCATCAATACGCGCCCTGATATAGCCTTGAGCACGCAAGCTCTCTAATAGCTGTACATGCTCGCCCTTGCGCTCACGCACCACGGGAGCAAGGAGCATAAGCTTACTGCCTTCGGGAAGCGCCAGTACATGGTCTACCATCTGGCTTACCGTCTGTGCCTCCAGAGTGGTTTGATGCTCGGGGCAGCGCGGCGTACCCGCACGGGCATACATGAGGCGCAAGTAATCATAGATTTCTGTAATCGTGCCGACGGTCGAGCGCGGGTTGTGTGAAGTGGACTTTTGCTCGATAGAAATAGCGGGAGAGAGGCCTTCAATGTGATCAATGTCGGGCTTTTCCATCACCGAGAGAAATTGACGAGCATAGGCTGATAGAGACTCCACGTAGCGGCGCTGGCCCTCGGCAAAAATGGTATCGAAAGCAAGAGAGGACTTGCCTGAGCCAGATAGGCCTGTAATTACAATGAGCTTGTCGCGCGGCAGCTCTAGGTCGATGTTCTTCAGGTTGTGGGTGCGAGCCCCGCGGATGATGATGTCGCTCATAACTACTGCCGCTGCAAAATCGAGCATTATAGCCTTAATGCAAAGAATTGTTGTGTTAGAATATTGCGCCCCGCATTAGGGGGTTTTTTTCGCGTTTTCAGGTCATCAGCATGAACCAGTCTGACAAAATGCTAGCTAGTGAGCGTCGCGCTGCAATATCGCTGGCCCTAGTGTATGTGTTTCGCATGCTGGGGCTGTTCATGGTGCTGCCGGTATTGGCATTGTATGCGGATAGCCTGCCAGGGGCGACGCCCGCTTTGTTGGGCCTGGCTGTAGGTGCATATGGATTGACTCAAGCTATATTGCAAATCCCCTTCGGCATGTTGTCGGATCGCTTTGGGCGCAAGCCGGTCATCTACACCGGCTTGGCTTTGTTCGCAGCGGGTAGCGTATTAGCGGCTTTGTCTGACAATGTTTATGCCTTAATTGCTGCTCGAGCTTTACAAGGCGCAGGGGCTATCGCTGCGGCGGTAATGGCACTGGCGTCAGACCTGAGTCGCGACAGTCAGCGCACTAAGGTGATGGCGATTATTGGCGCTTCAATTGGTGCGTCATTCCTACTCTCCCTAGTATTAGGCCCGCTGTTAAGTGCTTGGACAGGTGTGGCAGGGCTGTTTTGGTTGACCGCTGGGCTGGCGTTGATCAGTGCGGGTTTGATTATGTTTGTAGTGCCGACGCCAAATGTGCGCTCAAATGATCGGCGTGTGGCCGGTGCTGCCCTTTACAAGGTATTGCTGGATAAGCGTTTGATGACACTCAATTTTAGCATATTGACCTTGCATGGCCTGTTGACGGCTATTTTTGTGTCTGTGCCCTTTGTGTTGCGAGATACTATGGGCTTGCCTGTGGCGAAGCATTGGTGGGTCTACTTGCCTTTAATGGTCATTTCATTGGGCCTGGCTGCCCCCGTTATTATGCGCGTGGGCAAAGCGATTCCGGTGCGAACTGCCCTAAGAGTGTCGGCCTGTTTCGTCGTGTTAGCGGCCTCTGTGCTACTGGCTGGCGCTGCTGCTACTCCTGTGTTCTTGGCGGCATTGATGATCTTCTTCTTGGCTTTCAATATATTGGAGGCAAGCTTGCCGGCGCAGCTGTCAAAATTATCAGTGGGCGGACAAAAGGGCGCAGCACTTGGGGTTTATTCAAGCAGCCAGTTCCTTGGCGCTTTTATTGGCGGGCTGGCAGGCGGTGTTGGCGTAACTGTTCTTGGCCCTGTGGGATTGGCGTTGGCCGTGCTGTGCCTAGGTGTGGCCTGGTTATTGTTACTGTGGGCTGTAAAGCTAGAGGCAAAGCTAAACAGTTTTGCTATTAATATGACAGTCGATGCGGATAAGCTGCTAGCAATGCCTGGCGTAGAAGAAGTCAGTGTTGTCGCAGCAGACGGCCTTTCCTACGTTTGGTTTGACCCTAAAATAACAAATGAAGCAGAAATTAGCGCTAATACACAAAAAATATGACCAATTATCTGTCATAATACGCGGCTTGATTTCGGAGGAGAGAGAAAATGGCGAAGGGCATTAATAAGGTGATCCTAGTAGGGCACTTAGGGCAAGACCCAGAAATAAAATACATGCCCAGTGGCGGTGCCGTGGCAAATGTTAGCGTTGCTACCTCCGATCAATGGAAAGACAAGCAAAGCGGTGAAATGAAGGACCGCACCGAATGGCACCGAGTTGTGTTTTTCAATCGTTTAGCAGAAATTGTCGGCGAATACCTACGTAAGGGTTCACAAGTCTACGTGGAAGGTCGCTTGCAAACACGTAAGTGGCAAGACAAAAATGGTCAGGACCGCTACACCACCGAAATCGTAGCGAGTGAAATGCAGATGTTGGGCGGGCGCGGCCAGGGCGGCGGTGAACAGTCATTTGGCGGCGGCCAGAACCAGCAGCAAGGCGGTTATGGCGGTGGGCAGCAACAAAGTCAGCCAGCGCAGCGCGCTCCCGCTCAGCAGGCACCGATGCCTGCTGATGATTTTGATGATGATATTCCGTTTTAAATGATAATGAAGAAAAAAATTTTAACGGTATTTGGCACAAGGCCGGAGGCTATCAAAATGGCTCCGCTTGTTCACGCCCTGGATTCAGATAATAGGTTTGAAGCAAGAGTGTGCGTGACTGCACAGCACCGTGAAATGCTTGATCAGGTGTTGAGTCTATTTGAAATAACCCCCGATTACGATTTGGATATTATGAAGGCGGGCCAAGCCTTAAATGATATTACGGCGCGAATTTTGCTGGAGCTTAAGCCAGTTTTACTGGATTTTCAGCCCGATGTTGTTTTGGTACATGGAGACACGGCAACCACCTTCGCGGCTAGTTTGGCCGCATATTATGAAAAAATCCCAGTAGGACACGTTGAGGCTGGGCTGAGAACTGGCAATATATATTCTCCGTGGCCGGAAGAAGCAAACCGAAAATTAACGGGTTGTTTGACGCAATATCACTTTGCCCCAACGGCGGGCTCAGAAAAAAAACTATTACAAGAGAACGTACCCTCAAACCAAATTTTTGTGACGGGCAATTCAGTAATTGATGCATTATTACAAGTAGTGGAAAAAATAGAGTCCGATAGTGAGCTGATGGACAAGCTAAAAATTCACTACCCGTTCATATCGGAAGAAAAAAAGCTTGTGGTCATAACTGGGCACAGAAGGGAGAGCTTTGGCCAGGGTTTTGAGGATATCTGTCAGGCAATTGCTGAGTCTGCCCGCGCTAATCCTGAAACTCAGTTTGTATACCCTGTGCATTTAAACCCTAGTGTGCAAGAACCCGTCCAACGAATTTTGCAGGGGGTTAAGAATGTTTATTTGATACCCCCTTTGGAATACCTCCCGTTTGTTAACCTGATGCGCATGTCTACCGTGATATTGACTGACTCTGGCGGTATACAAGAGGAGGCCCCTAGCTTGGGCAAGCCGGTGCTAGTGATGCGTGAAACAACGGAAAGACCTGAAGCCGTGGATGCAGGAACCGTTGTATTGGTTGGAACGGATCAAAGTCTTATCGTCAACTCTCTTAACGAGCTGCTCCAAAAAGGTGATAAATATCACGCCATGTGCGAGGCCCATAACCCCTATGGTGACGGTAAAGCCTGCTCTAGAATTTTGGATATATTGAGTAATAAATAATGTCATATGAAACAGTCTCTGTAATTGGCCTTGGTTATATTGGTTTACCAACAGCTGCAATGTTTGCGGCTGTTGGTAAAAAAGTTATCGGGGTAGATGTAAACAAGGACGTAGTAGAAACAATCAATCGAGGCGAGATTCATATTGTTGAGCCTGATTTGGATGTAATGGTTCAGAGTGCAGTTGCTAATGGTAGCTTACGAGCCACGTTGACTGCCGAACCTGCAGATGCGTTTTTAATTGCTGTTCCAACTCCATTCCAAGTTGATATGGAAGAGGGCGTTCCACAGCCCGATTTGAAATACATTAAGTCAGCTTGCTGTACAATTGCTCCGTCACTTAAGTCTGGCGATCTCGTTATATTGGAGTCTACATCCCCTGTGGGGGCAACAGAAGAGATGGCTAATTGGCTTGCGCAGGAGCGACCTGATTTATCATTCCCTCAAGACAAAGGGGAGCAGTCCGACATTCGGATTGCTCACTGTCCAGAGAGGGTTCTGCCTGGGCATGTGGTGCGTGAGCTGGTAGAAAATGACCGCGTAATTGGCGGAATGACCAGTGCATGTTCACTGGCAGCAGTAGAACTGTATAAGACTTTTGTTACGGGTGAGTGTGTCGTTACAAATGCGCGAACAGCTGAAATGGCAAAATTGACGGAAAACAGCTGTAGGGATGTTCAGATTGCATTTGCAAATGAATTGTCGGTGATTTGTGAGGAGTTAAAAATTGATGTTTGGGAGCTAATTAAGTTAGCGAATAGGCACCCAAGAATAAACATATTGCAGCCGGGCCCTGGGGTTGGTGGACACTGTATTGCAGTAGATCCGTGGTTTATTGTAAGCAGAACACCTGATAGGGCTAGACTGATTCACACTGCCCGTAAAGTAAATGATTCTAAACCAGCTTGGGTTGCAGATAAGATTAAAGTTGCTATATCCGACATATTGCAGAGAAATTCGAATAAGTCTTTGTCAGACGTGACAATCTCATTTTATGGCTTAGCGTTTAAACCAGATATCGATGACCTAAGAGAAAGCCCAGCCGTTGGTATTGTTGAAACGATGATTGCTTACCATGCGGGGCGTCTGTTGGCAGTTGAACCAAATGTACGTGTGTTGCCAGAAAAGCTTTCTTCTGTGGATTTAGTCACGATGGAGGAAGCACATGAGTTAGCCGATATACATGTTTTGTTGGTTGATCACAAGGGCTTCTCTGACAAGAAGCCAAAAAAGGGAGTTGTTATTGATACTAAAGGCGCCTGGGAGAAGGGCTGAAAGTGGGGAAAGCATTCCAAAATGTGTTGTATGCAATAGGCGCTAGAGGAGGCATAGCTTTAACAAGCTTATGCCTGACGTTTCTCTTACCTAAATTTTTTCCAGCTGAAGACGTTGGTTTCTTTTATTTTTTAGTCAGTCAAGCAACGCTTGTTTCTGTTTTTTTGCGCTATGGCGTTGATTATTCTGTCATGACGGATGTGGCGAATAAAAAAACAAATGAATCGTCAATAACATGGTCAGGTATTTTAATAATATTTTCTATGGCTATGCCCGCCTGTGCACTACTAAGTGCATTTTCACTTTTTCTAGATACAAGTCAATATTTCTTGGCTTTTATATTGGGCGCCGGAATAGGGCTGAACTTGTTCTTTTCTCAGCTGTATAAAGTGCATGGAAATATATTCTTAGCTAGTGCGTCAAGAGGTTTGTCTTTAAATTTATCAGTATTGGCTGCTGTTCTCCTCCTCGCTTTGCTAGATATGGCTTTAGATATAGGCCGACTAATACAAGTAGCGAGCTTTATTTTTATTTTAATGACTGTAGTTAACTTGGTGTTTTACATTAAAAGCAAGATTGGCAGCTTTGAGATTAACACAGCCGCAATGTCTGGATTGTTTTCCCGCTCACATGTGTTCTTTAGATATAGTTTAATTGTTTTCTTTATTGGGGATTTAGATTATTGGCTAATCAACATCTACCTGAATGCTGAGGATTTGGCTGTTTATGCTACGATAAAAAGAGTTGCTATACTACTCGCTGTATTCGTGGATTTAGCCAATTTAGTTTTACCTAAGCTATATAAAGATAGCTCTTTTCAAGGAGAGGAGCTTAATAAGGTTGTGACTCTTTCTAGGAGAGTTTCTTTAACTTTATTCTTTCTGGGGGTGTGCGTGTGCGTGTGTTCAGCGGCCTTTGGGGAAAGTGCTATCAAGTTATTGTGGGGTGAGGCATATTTAACAGGCTATAGCCCTATGCTTGTGCTGCTGGCAACGTTTACTATGGTTTTGCTGTTTGGGTTTTCTGAGATTTTCTTGATACTCAAAGGAGAGAAAGAAATTCTATTTAGAGGAATGCTAGGTATGTTGATAGTTATGTTAGCAATGAACCTATTGCTTATAAATCCATTACAAATGCTTGGCTGCGCTCTTTCTTTCTTTATTTCGAATGTCTTCTATAGGGCTTATTTAACCTATAATGTTTGGCGGATTTATAAAATAAATCTTTTTTCTAGTTGGAGTTAGTATGGAATATGGCTTACTTGATTACTCAAGTATAAATGGCAAGTTCAATATCGGTGATTACGTGCAGAGTCTTGCTGCCAAGCAATATTTGCCTCGTGTTGATAAGATGATAAATAGAGAAAAATTAAGTCACTATGACGGCAGTGAAGTTAAAGTCATTCTGAACGGGTGGTTTATGCACAGTCCTGAAAATTGGCCCCCTTCCGAAAAAATATTGCCACTTTTTACATCATTTCATATTAATCGGCCTTTTATTAGTCGTATGTTGACACCTAATGCAATTTCTTATATGAAGAATGTAGGGAGCATTGGTTGCAGGGATTACTATACTGCAGAAATACTAGAGGCTAAGGGTATAGATTCATACTATTCATCATGCCTTACAACCACCTTGGGACGAACGTGGAGCCATGAAAACACAGGTACAAATACCAATGTGCTTTTCGTCGATGTGATGCACGCAGTTCCAAAATTGTCAGACTTTAAAGACTTTCCACTTCGTTACACTCTTTCTCACTTTAAAAACGGTAATGTGCCACGTTCATTTCAAAAAAATAGGTATATGAATGAGTTGCTAAGTACTATTCCGGCAGATCTACAGGGCAAAGTTGAGGTAATAGAAAATAGTATTGATGGCGAAAATATTAGTGTAGAAAGCAGATTTTCAATGGCTGAGGAGTACCTCTCTAAGCTTGCTAAGGCAAACATGGTGGTGACATCTAGAATTCATTGTGCATTGCCTTGTTTGGCTCTAGGGACCCCAGTAGTTTTCATCAAATATGGGCAAACGAGTATGTCAAATATCTATAGATTTCGTGGAATTATAGATCACATGAATGTCATTGATCTTGATGGCGACATGAAAAGGCATGGTTTTAAGAGTAACTTTCTTGATGTGGCTGACATTGATTGGTCTAACCCGCCAGCGAACCCTCGTACTTTTGAGAAGTGTTCAAGCGCACTTGCGAAGCAGTGCTTAGACTTTGCGAACTCTTAGTTGTGCCTCTAATTTCTTCGAAAAATAATTTCGACATTATTCGAATTCTGGCCGCGATACAAGTGATGCTGATTCACTGCTGTGAGCATTTTGGAATACCTGTTGAAAGCTCTCTAATATTAAAAGTACTCGCTATGTTCCCAGGCGTACCTATATTCTTTTTTGTTAGTGGCTTCCTTATATCCGCGTCATTTGAAAGGACTAATAGTCTAAGAGATTTTTATATAAATAGGTTTCTGCGAATATACCCCGGCTTATGGCTTTGTTTGATTTTTTCGCTTGGGATTGTTCTTCTTTCTCCACAAGTTGAGTTTGAGTTTCTTGATATGTTGCTATGGGTAATAGCACAAGCCAGCGCTTTTCAATTTTATAATCCTTCTTTTTTAAGAGGGTTTGGAGTGGGAGTACTTAACGGAAGCTTATGGACTATCGTTGTTGAAATTCAATTCTATCTAATGATCCCACTTATTTATTGGTTGTTTAGCAGGGCAAAGTGGCGATTGAGTTTTGTTGTGCCGCTGCTTTTCATTTTGATCAGTATAAATCAGGTGTATGTATATGCGGTAAAGCCTGAAAATAGCATGTTGTCTAAGTTGTTAGGTGTGTCTTTGCTTCCATATTTGTATATGTTTTTATTTGGGGTTGTATCCCAAAGAAATATACTGCATTTAAAGGGGGTGACAGGTGCAGCTGGATTGCCTTTAATGAGCATTGTATACATATCGTCAAGCGTTGTTTTGGGGTGGCTTGGGCTTAATGTTGCAGGAAATAATATCAACCCTATTTCTGCGTGCTTGATTTCCCTTTTAGCTTTAGCTTTAGCTTACAGCCGATTAAAGCTATTAGTTAAAATAAAGCTTCCTGACATATCGTATGGGATATATATATATCACATGCTGGTAGTCAATTGTGTTCTAGAGTATTCGGAAATTCAGGGTCTCGAAGCAGTTTCCCTTTCAGTTGTAGTGACGCTGTTCATTTCGTCGGCCTCTTGGTATCTAGTGGAAAAGCCATGCCTTAAATTAAAGCGTAATGGCCTGAAGCTCAACAAGCATAGAGGCACATTATGATTGGGTATTTTATATTTTGCTTGGCTTTCAGTCTTTTTGCATTTGGCCGAGGCGGAGGTAAGTGGGTTTATATTGTCGTATTCCCGGTCTTTCTTTATTTCCTCCCGTCAACAGGTTACGACTATGATTATTATGAGCGCGCCTATGATCTGTCGTATACAGTCCCTGAAGCTCCTTTTATTAAAACAAAAGGCATAATAACCGCTGAGCCTTTTTATATTTTATATCAAGGTTTAATTAGTGTATTTACTCCGTTTAATTTCCAAGGATTCTTGGTAGTAAATTTTATTCTTTGTCTTCTGTTGATAGGTCGGTTTTTTGTTAAAATAGCAAAAATAGATAAGTGTTTAATGTTAGTGTATATGGCACCAGTTGTCGCCCCAACCATTTTTTACTTTTCACCTCGCTCATCAATTTCTTTTTCTCTAATGGTTTTTGCGCTTAGCTTTTTAGTAGAAAGAAAGCTTCTCATGTATGTGGCCTTTTCTTTTTTAGGGGCCATGCTGCACTCACAGTTTTTATTGTCAGCAGCATATTTTTTTGCTGCTTATTTTGTGGTGGTTACTTTTTTCAAGAGGAGCTATAGGATGACAGTTTTTTCAATATTTATTCTGGCTGTCATTACTGGTATGGCTGTTAAGCTCGCCCCATCAATGATGGGTGCTCTAAGCTCAGTACTAAGTTTTCTCCCTAGTGCTGAGGTTGCTCAGTCTAAGCTGCACTACTTTAATGATGGAAATAGCGGTATACGTATTACATCTATATTATCTATTGTTGTATATCCATTCTTTGCGTTGCTTTTGTCCAAGGTCAGAGGGAAATATACTTATACTAGGAACAAGGCAGATAATGATATTTTCTGCCTAATGATACTCAGTGTGGCTTTTCTTGGCTGCGCGGTAAATGTGGCTTACTTTGGCTCCCCTCATTTAGCTGGGCGCCTTTCCCGTTTTTCAGATTATCTAGGGTTAATTGTTATTATGCCTATGTTTTTCATGCATTACTTCAATCGTTATTTTTCTGCAGCTGTCGGTGGAGGGCTTGTCCTGTTGTCGCCTATTTTATATTCAGCAGTTTATGGGGGGGGGGCATGAGAAAAAAAATATTAATATTTGGGAAAATACCTCCACCGGTAGGAGGCGTTTCAAACTATGTTTTAAGGCAAAGAGAAACTTTTTCAAAGGAATGCGATGTTGATGTTATTTCGAAACTTAGCCTGCAGTCGTTTTTGACGGTAATGAAGAAAAAGAGCACATATGATGAGGTTTATGTTCATACTATTAATCTGATATTACTAGTTTTTTTAAGCCTTCTAGGCCTGGATAAGAGTACAGTATTAGTAGACCATAACCACTCTAGAGGAAAAAAAAATAAGCTTTCTAAAGCGGAGTGGAAGTTTTTTTTAATGAGATTGAAAAAAATCCAAGTTGTAAGTGAAAGCTTGAAAAAGAACTATTCTGACAGTATTAGAAATAAAATAGAACTCATATCAACTTTTCTTCCTCCTTCTAAATTAGAAGTGGAGAGCGCAGAAATTCCAGAGTATATAAGTGATTTTGTTGCAGATAATGAAAAAACAATTGTTATATCAGGCTGGAGGTATGTGCTTGAAAATCAGGTTGATTTGTATGGTTTTGACTTTAGCGTCGAAGTTGTTAAAGCAGTCATCGACATGGGTTTTTCCGTTAAAATGATTGTTTGCATTGGAGATGTTAGCTTTAACTCTTCTTGTATTGAGAAACTAAAAAATAAAATTAATGACATGTCTCTTGCTGAAAATATAATCATCTGGGAAGAATGCCGAAATTCATGGGCTTTATTTTCTGAGGATGTCGTGTACTTTCGGCCCACCTCTACCGATGGAGATAGTATAAGTATTCATGAAGCCGGTTTTTTTGGCGCGGCTGTTGTGGCGAGCGACAGAGCTGTTAGGCCGCAACATGCTATTGTTTATGAATATGGAAATATTGATTCCGCATTGTCAGCTATAATACCGTTAGTGCAGGAAAAGAAAGGAGTTTGATATGAATTTACTCGTGACTGGAGGGGCTGGGTTTATAGGAGGGAACTGTGCTGTTGAGCTTATTAATGAAGGCCATAATGTAACTATACTTGATAACTTAACTAATGGTTCATTAGCAAATGTAAATATGATTTCTAGGATCACAGGCATAAAGCCTGATTTTTTTGAATGTGATGTGAGAGATGAAAATAAAGTAGAGTCGATTTTAAGGTCAAAGGATATTGACGCTGTTCTTCATTTTGCTGGTCTAAAGTCAGTTTCTGAAAGTGTAATGTCCCCTTTACTTTATTTTAAAAATAATATTGAGGGTGGCTTATCATTACTGTCAGCTATGAAAAGTGCCGGCGTATACCACCTGATTTTTAGTTCGTCTGCGACAGTATATAAAAGCGGGCAAAAAATGCCATTGAGCGAAAGCTCAATTACAACAGATAATAACAACCCTTACGGCAAGTCTAAATATATCTTTGAAAAAATATTGGAAGATTTGTGCGCTTCTGATAACCGCTGGTCTATTGGAGCCTTGCGTTATTTTAATCCTGTTGGCGCCCATAAAAGTGGCTTACTGGGGGATAACCCTTCCGGTTCCCCAAGTAATTTGATGCCGTACATCTGTAGAGTTGCAACTGGGCAGTATGAAAATTTAAAAATTTATGGTTCCGATTACCCTACCACGGATGGAACTGGAGTACGCGATTTCATACATGTCCAGGACTTAGCTGAAGGTCATGTCGCAGCATTGAAATATATGATGTCTAGTGTTGGCTATAATGTTTGGAATTTAGGTACGGGGACAGGTTGTTCTGTCTTAATGCTTGTTAAAATGTTTATGGATGTAACAGGTGAAAGTGTACCGTATATTCTCGCTCCACGCAGGGCTGGTGATGTTGCAGAAAGTTGGGCTTCAGCTGTAAAGGCTGAGCGAGAGCTTGGCTGGAGTGCGACACATGGCTTAGATAAAATGATTTCTGACTCGTGGCATTTTGCCCATAAAAATAATTAAACTCTCGTTTGGTTTTTCGACATACAATTCAAAAAAAGTAATTATTAATGAAACAAGTTTTCCAAGATTTATCAAGTGGGGATATTATGTTAGAAGATATTCCTTGCCCACAATTGAAACAAGGTAGTGTGCTAATACAGACATCCAATACTTTGATTTCATCCGGTACGGAGAAGATGTTGCTAGATTTTGGTCGAGGCGGGTGGCTGAAGAAAGCACAGCAACAGCCGGATAAGGTACGAATGGTACTTGATAAAATGAAAACTGATGGAGTGAAGACTACACTAGATGCAGTAAAGTCAAAATTAGATCAACCACTGCCTCTTGGCTATTGTAACGCCGGTATTGTACTTGAGTCTTCGAGCAAATTTTTTAAAGTTGGCGACCGGGTGTTATCAAACGGTAGTCATGCAGAGGTCGTCTGCGTTCCAGAAAATTTGTGCGCAAAAATACCAGATGGTGTATCGAATGAGGCCGCAGCATTTACGGTACTAGGTGCAATTGCTTTACAGGGAATTCGATTGGCGGAACCAACTCTAGGAGAGCGCGTTGTCGTTATGGGGCTTGGTTTAATCGGGTTGATGGCTGTTCAAATCCTTCGGGCAAATGGTTGCGAAGTGTTGGGAGTAGATTTTGACTCTAGTAGATGTGATCTTGCAAAGGGTTTTGGGGCAAGTACAGTTAATCCTGCTCTAGGAGAGAATGTTTTAGAGTCTGCTAATGTTTTTTCGGAAGGGCACGGAGTCGACGCGGTCATAATTACAGCTTCGAGTAAAAGTAATGAGCCTGTCCATCAAGCGGCCGAAATGTCTAGGAAAAGAGGGCGTATCATTTTAGTAGGTGTTGTTGGCTTGGAGCTATCTAGAGCTGATTTTTATGAAAAAGAACTAAGTTTTCAAGTCTCATGTTCTTATGGCCCGGGTCGTTACGATACAAAATATGAGGATAAAGGGTATGACTATCCATTGCCTTATGTTCGCTGGACGGAGCAGCGAAATTTTGAAGCCGTTTTAGGGTTGATGAGATCCGGAGCCATTTCTGTTGAATCATTAATTAGCAAAAAAATCGACTTGACTGAAGTTGGGTCAGCTTATGATTCCTTGGGCAACCCTGCCCTTTTAGGCTTAATATTAAATTACCCTAGTAGCAGCAAAGCTTTAATGGATAAAATAATTCCGCTTAGTCAGAATTATACTACAGCTAAGAATGAGGACGTGTCATGTGCTGTAATAGGCGCAGGAAACTATGCTTCAAGGATATTGATCCCTGCTTTTAAAAACACGGGGGCTGAATTGCATACCTTGGTGACTAGTGGGGGGGCGACGGCATCTCACCATGGGAAAAAAAATGGATTCAAATTTGCGTCAACTGATGTGGACGAAGCTCTTTCGAATGAAAGAGTGAATACTGTTATTATTGCTACAAGGCACAATGCCCATGCACAGCAGACTATTGATGCCTTGAAAAAAGGGAAGCATATTTTTGTTGAAAAACCTCTAGCACTAACCCTTAATGAGTTGGAAGAAATAAATGAAACATATCAGTCACTAGCTGAAAAACCAGTTTTGATGCTCGGATTCAATCGACGCTTTTCTCCTTATGTTCAAGAAGCTAAAAAACATATTGATAATATAGGGCAGCCAAAAACATTCATTATGACAATGAATGCTGGCGATATTCCTGCTGACCATTGGGTTCAAGATGCTGATGTAGGTGGCGGGCGAATAATAGGAGAAGCTTGCCACTACATAGATTTAATGCGCTACTTGGCTCACTCGCCGATATCATCATGTGTGGCAACAAGCATAGGCCGTAATCCAGGAATGAAAGTACTTGACGACAAAGCCAGTATTACACTGACCTTTGAAGATGGCTCGATGGGAACAATTCACTATTTTTCAAACGGCGGAAGCCAGTTCCCGAAAGAGCGCATAGACATCTTTTGTGACAACTCAGTTATTCAAATAGATAACTTCAAAAACATCAAATATTTTGGAGTAAATGGTGGCAGTAAAATTAGAGGGGGGCAAAATAAAGGTCAGAAAGAATGCGTGGAAGCCTTTGTTTTAGCTGTAAAAGGGGAGTCAAAGGCGCCCATTGCATATGATGAGATTATGGAAGTCTCTAGGGTTTCTATTGAAGCAGCCAATATGCTGCGTTCAAGCTAATTTGGAGGGCTTTTGTGGGCACTGTTTTTTTTAAGTACTATGACACACTCAAGTATGTAAAGTTAAGCCAGTTATTTAATCGAGTGATACGGAACTTTAGGAAAATCAATATTGATTTTCCTAAAGTTAAAGCAAACAATAAAATAATTCTTGAAAATTGGATTGCCTCAAATCTTTCCCATGAGTCTTTTTTTGAGGATGGCTCTGTATGTTTTTTAAATAAGCAAGGGAATGCGTACGACTGGCACTGTAAAGATAAAGAAAAGCTCTGGTTATATAACTTACATTATTTTGATGATCTTTCATCTGGGGATTTTCAAACCAAGAGGACTCAGCATTTCCAGTGGGTAAATGATTGGATCGAGAATAATCCACCAATGATGGGTGATGGCTGGGAACCCTACCCGCTCTCTTTGAGAATTGTAAACTGGGTTAAGTGGAGTTTTAACTCAGGGGGGGCGTTACCTGAAAAAGTGGAAAAAAGCCTAGCTCTACAGGCTCATGTCTTGTCACAAACAATTGAATATCACCTCTTAGGAAATCATATAGTAGCAAATGCTAAAGCATTGATTTTTGCAGGAGTGTATTTTGAAGGCAAGCAAGCAGAATTATGGCTTGAGACTGGCAGGGCAATACTTTCTAAGGAATTAAGAGAGCAAGTACTACGAGATGGAGGGAATTTTGAATTAAGCCCAATGTATCATGCCATTATGTTGCATGATGTTTTAGATCTTATTAATACATCTAGGGCTAGCTCTAATTTTATTTTATCTGGACAAGTTGATAGCTGGCTTCTAATTGCAAATAAAATGCTGAAGTGGTTAGAAGTGATGACTCATAAAGATGATGAGGTGTCATTTTTTAATGATTCAGCTATGGGTATAGCTCCGTCTTTGAGTTTGTTGTCAGGGTATGCCGAGAGGTTAGGGGTGAAGTATACGGCCATTGCAGGGCCAGTGACTCATTTGGCTGATTCTGGGTATATTCGTGTTAGCTTGGGTGCCTATAATTGTTTGATTGACGTAGCAAAAATAGGTCCGGATTATCTCCCTGGCCATGGTCATGCAGATGTACTTAGTTTTGAGTTATCATTGGGCAAGCAGCGTGTGATCGTGAATTCAGGGACATCAGTATACGGGGTGAGTGAAGAAAGGCTTCGTCAACGGAAAACTAAAGCGCATAGTACTGTTGAGGTGAATGACGCAGATTCTAGTGAAGTTTGGAGTGGGTTCCGTGTGGCAAAGAGAGCATACCCTTCTACCCCTGCCATTACTGATATTAATGGAGGTCATAAAGTAAGTTGTTCTCATGACGGATACAATCGGTTAGGTGGCGGGGCAACTCATTCTAGAGCTTGGGAATTTCTTCCATATGAAGTTTCTGTTGTTGACTCTGTGAATGGGAATACGGAAAAAGCTGTAGCTTATTACCACTTGCACCCAGACATAGTAGTGAAACAAATAAACGAGCAGTACTGTCAGCTAATTTTACCGGATGAGTCATTTCTAAATATGAAATTTTCTGATGGCACATGCAAATTATTGAACTCTACTTGGCATCCAAAATTTGGTGTTTCTATAAAAAACAAATGCTTAGCGGTTCATTTCAAGTCTCATCACTTAAAGATGACAATAACTGGTATTAATTGATTGAAAATTTTAATTTTGAGTTTCTACTTTCGGCCTGATCTATCTGCCGGCTCCTTCAGGACAACTGCTTTACTTGAAGCTTTGTTGGGTCAAGCTCCAGAGGACTTGAATGTGGAAATCATCACCACACTTCCAAATCGCTACAGTTCATTTAATGAGGAAGCGCTTAGAATAGAGGAGTTCGGAAGCGTTAAAATCCATCGAGTTGAGCTGCCTGGACATAATAGCGGGATGCTAGATCAGTCTAAGGCTTTTTTAGCATACGCACAATCTGCAATGAAGCTGACAAAGAAAGGAGAGTATGATCTTGTTTATGCTACATCATCAAGACTTATGACAGCGGCATTAGGTGCATTGATTTCTGTTCTGAGGGGGGGGGTGCTATATCTAGATATTAGGGATATTTTTGTGGACACCATGAAAGATGTTTTACCTAAAAAGTTAATTTGGTTACTGAAGCCTCTTTTCTCATTTATAGAACGATTAACAATCAGACGGGCAGTGAATGTTAATGTTGTATCGGCTGGATTTTTACCTTATTTCTATGAGCGCTATCCAGATAAAAAATATACTGTCTTTACAAACGGGATTGACGAGGAGTTTATGCCTTGTGTTAATACTACTGTCGAGCCTAGCCCGTTAGTTGCTGAGGGAGGTGTTGTACAAGTAGTGTATGCGGGAAATATGGGGGAAGGTCAAGGTCTGCATACTATCATCCCGAGTTTAGCGCTTACTTTAGGCAATAATATTAAGTTTACTTTGATAGGGGATGGCGGCAGGCGGGGGGGGTTGGTAGCAGAGCTCGATAAAAACGGAGTAGAGAATGTTGTAATACGGAACCCTGTTAAGCGGGAAGAGCTAATTGAAATTTATCAAGCCGCTGATGTTCTTTTCTTGCACCTCAATGATTATGATGCATTTAGAAAAGTGTTGCCTTCTAAATTGTTTGAGTATGCCGCATTAGGCAAGCCTATTCTTGCCGGGGTTAAAGGTTATTCTGCTGACTTTATCCGCGAACATATCAACAATGCTGCTGTTTTTCCCCCATGCGATGCAGGTGCTGCAGTAAGAGCTTTTAGTGAGCTAGAGATTGAAACTAAGGTTAGAGGTGAATTTGTGGAAAAATTCTCTAGGAAAGAAATAATGAATGAAATGGCCGAAAATATATTTTCAACGATAGATAGTCAGCAATGAAAATAATTTTGACTGGCGCCGGGGGGTTTGTCGGCGGGCACCTACTAAGACGACTGCTGGATGATGGTTTCACCGTTACTGCAGCTGTAAGAAATGATGCTGCTAAAATAGACTCCCGTGCTGAAGCAGTAATGATTGACGGGGTTTCTCACGCGCAGGACTGGAGCGAGGTGCTTGCACCTGAGGCCGTTGTTATTCATGCTGCTGCGCGCGCACATGTAATGAATGACAATGCAGGCGATCCCTTGTCTCGTTATCGCGAGGTCAATACTGCAGGCACGCTAAGCTTGGCGCGTCAAGCGGCGGCAGCGGGGGTGAAGCGTTTTGTTTTTGTCAGCTCGATCAAAGTTAATGGTGAGTCCACAACAGCTATTCCTGCTTTTACAGAGGCTGACCAGGCTTCATCGGTAGACCCTTATGCAATATCTAAAATTGAAGCAGAAGAGGGGTTGCAGCTAATAGCAAAAAAAACGAGTATGGAAATCGTGATTATTCGCCCACCACTTGTTTACGGCCCTAGGGTTAAGGCTAATTTTCTAAACTTAATGAGGCTGGCTAGCACAGCTGCTCCATTGCCATTTGGGGCGATTAACAATAAACGAAGTATGATTTATGTTGCCAACTTTGTTGATTTTATTGTTCATTGTACAGAACATCCCGCAGCGGCAAATCAAACATTTTTAATATCCGATGGACGTGATTTATCGCTACGTGATTTATTGACACAGCTGCGTCTTGCCATGGGTACGGCGGCGCGGCTGATTCCAGTCCCTATGTTTTTTTTCTCTTTGGCAGGAAAAATTTTAGGGAAGCAGGCTTTGGCCGATCGTCTGGTGGGCGACTTACAGGTTGATCCAAGTAAGGCTAATAAGTTATTAGCTTGGACTCCTCCATATACAGTTGAGGTGGGTATTCAGGCCACAGTTGATGAATTTCTAAAGAGTGATAAATAATATGCAACGCACTTTCGATTTTATTTTTTCCCTGCTGGGTTTGTTGCTAGGTTTTCCTGTGCTTCTATTGATTTATGTTGTGGGTTGGTTTGATACTGGCGCGCCGGTCTTCCGGCAAGAACGTGTAGGCCGTAATAAAAAATCCTTCATATTAGTTAAGTTTCGCACAATGAGTGTGGATACGGAGTCGGTAGCCAGTCACTTGGCGAGCAGCGCGTCGATTACTAAAATAGGTGGTTTTCTACGCAAAACTAAATTAGATGAACTGCCCCAGCTGTGGAATGTATTAAAGGGTGATATGAGTTTGGTTGGCCCTCGCCCCAACTTATTTAATCAGCATGAGTTGATTGAAGAGCGCGAGAGAGTCGGCGTTTACAATGTCAGACCCGGCATTACCGGCTTGGCACAAATTAATGATATTGATATGTCTATACCCAAGCTATTAGCAGAGACTGATGCGGATATGCTGGAAACGATGACTCTGGGGAAATACTTTACTTATATTTTTCAAACGGTCTTAGGTAAAGGCTCTGGAGATAGAGTTAAGTAAGGCTGTAACACCGAATAGGACGACATTTATAACGAATACAAAAATGACGTCTAGGCGTCATTTCTTATATTCTGTTTATATACCCAATCAGGACACTCGCCCTGATTGTCAAAGGCCGCCGGAGCCTCTAACAGAAGGTCGATAACGTCTTGAACTTTAAAGTCGTGGCAGGCCTTGTCCAAGCGGTTTAGCAGGTTGTGTGTCTCTGGCCAGGTCAAGTGAATTTCATTCGCGGTCATTATGCGCGGGTGCCCGCTACCCGCAACATCGTCGCCAATTAGTAGCTCTTCGTATAGCTTTTCACCAGGTCGGAGCCCTGTATATTCTATAGATATGTCGCCACTTGGATTTATGTCTGTTCTCTCAGTCAGTCCAGAAAGGTGAATCATTTTCTTAGCGAGGTCGACTATTTTAATGGGCTCCCCCATATCTAGTACAAAAACATCGCCACCCTTGCCCATCGCCCCAGCTTGAATAACCAGCTGAGAGGCTTCTGGAATAGTCATAAAGTAACGGGTGATGTCGGGGTGGGTTACGGTGATCGATTTGCCTTTTTTAATCTGCTTTCTGAACAATGGAACTACGGATCCCGACGAGCCTAATACATTGCCAAATCGAACCATGGTGAAAAGGGTTTCTGTTTGACGTTTCGAAAGTGCTTGCAGCACTAACTCTGCCAATCTTTTTGATGCCCCCATGACATTAGTGGGGCGTACAGCTTTGTCAGTTGAGATGAGAACAAATTTTTCTACCCCAGCAATAATTGCCGCTTCAGCACAGAACCAAGTGCCAAAGACATTGTTGCGTACACCTTCTACAACGTTATGTTCAACCATCGGTACATGCTTATAAGCAGCAGCATGATAAATGGTTTGTATTTGAAAAGTTTTAAATATGTTTTCTAATCTAGACTGCCTCTGTACAGACCCCAGAATAGAAATGATTTCTGTTTGAAGACCGTTAGTTTCACCGGTGAGGTTGAGCTCCTGCTCAATGGCATAAAGGCTGTATTCATTAAGCTCTAGTAAAACCAGTTTTGCCGGCTTTTGTAGTAGCACTTGCCGGCAAAGCTCTGAGCCGATTGATCCGCCTGCACCGGTGATAAGTACGTTCTTGCCTGAAATGTCATTTTCTAAAAGTGTTTTGTCGGGAGCTATGCTGTCCCTGCCCAGTATGTCCTCTATTTCAACCTCCTTAATTTCATCAATTTGTGATTTACCGCTCACAATATCTTGCACAGATGGGGTGGTGAGCACCTCCAGTGGAAATTGCTCCAATCTTGACACTAAGGCTTGCCTATCAGCTCGGCTTGTATCACCTAAGGCCAGCAAAATTTTCTTGTATTTCTTATTCGCCATTAATGTAGGCAGGGATTCAAAGGGTTGCACTTTTAGGCCACTAATAATAGACCCTTGTTTTTGCGGGTTATCATCTATGATAGTGCAGGGTTTGTAGTTATCTTCCTTGGAGAGGGCGTTAACTAATGCAATACCTTGTTTCCCCGCTCCATATATAAGCACAAGCTCTTCGTTAGCCGACTCCAGCTGGTTAATTATTCCTCGAACAAATAGTCTAGGCAGCCCAATTAATACAAAGCCTGTAAATATATAAATAATCGTAGCTGAGCGGGGCAATGGCGCCTGTAATAAAAAAGAGCTAGTGGCTAGAAAAAGGGACGACAATATCATGCCCATTACTAGGGACATAAAAGCTTGCTCGGTCATGTAGCGAATCACGGCTCTATATAGCCCTAGCTTTATGAATATGACGATTGTCGAGATAGTGGTAATTAGTATGGCGCCTAGCATCGGCCAAGAGTTGTCGATGGTGGGCTCCCCGTGACGCAGGGATAAGGCTAAGAATATAGCTAAAGGAATAACGGTAGAGTCGTAGACGACGGAGAGTATGCGCTTGGTACTTCTCTGACTATTTAAGAGGGCTTTTAACATGTATTTAACCGAGTCGCGTTAGTATCATTAGAATTCGCAATATTTTAGCATATTTACAGAACCTTTATTAATCGTCGCACCAGCTTTAATTTCACGCCTCACCTCATGCTATAATCCGTATAATTTATCGAAAGTAGTGCTTGGAATGCCCGAATCAAAGAAAGTCTTTATAGAAACCCACGGTTGCCAGATGAATGAGTATGATTCTGACAAAATGGCCGATGTCTTGGGCGATTCTCATGGTTATATAGAAACGAAAGACCCCCAGGAAGCTGACGTCATCTTGATGAATACCTGTTCCATTCGCGAAAAAGCAGAGGACAAGGTGTTTTCTCAGTTGGGGCGCTACCGCAAGTTGAAGCTTAAAAACCCCGATCTTGTGATTGGCGTTGGCGGCTGCGTGGCTAGCCAAGAAGGCGAGGCCATACGCGAGCGAGCACCCTATGTAGACATGGTTTTTGGCCCTCAGACCCTGCATCGCTTGCCAGAAATGGTGAGCTCGGTGAAGCTAGAAAAGATCCCCGTCGTAGACATATCTTTTCCAGAAATAGAAAAATTCGACAATATGCCCGAGCCTACTGTTGAGGGGCCATCCGCATTTGTATCTATTATGGAAGGCTGCAGCAAGTACTGTACTTTTTGCGTGGTGCCCTATACGCGCGGAGAAGAAGTGAGCCGCCCGATGGATGATGTAATTGCGGAGGTGTCTGAATTGGCACTCAAAGGCGTCCGAGAAGTTAATTTGTTGGGTCAAAATGTAAACGCTTTTCGTGGCGCTATGCACGATGGCGAGATTTGTGATTTCGCCCTTCTACTGCGTTATGTCTCTGCCATTGAAGGCATAGATCGCATTCGCTACACCACCTCTCACCCTGTTGAGTTTACCGATAACATTATTGATGCCTATGCGGACATCCCAGAGT
>CAZBWS010000014.1:0-37016 GCA_964495705.1 uncultured Gammaproteobacteria bacterium | reverse complement strand
CGACGCAGTGTTCGGTGGACCTTAAGGTTTTGATTGAGCAGATGCGGGAGCAGGTCCAGAATGTAGAGTAGTTTTGGATGCAATTCCACAATCGTAGGCTGGATGTTGTTGAATATATTCAGTACTGCCGTGCATTAGGCGTGTCGCCAGCCGGTGGGGTCAAGTTGGTGGAGCGGAGATAGAGCCCGCTCTCTGTTTGTTGCCACAAGCAGCCGAAAAGATGTAAAGGCGCAGAAGTGTTCTTGTTCTTTTGTTGGCAATGCAGGGTTCATCAGGAATCCGGTTAAATTTAGACCGCAGCAGCTTCTTCTAAAACCTGGCTTTCGTTGATGGTTAGGCCATCTGTTTCGTCAGACATCTCACCATCATATTGAGAAAAGCGATTAGCCACACCTATGCTCATTGTGATTAGATAGTTGTTTTCGCTTGTGTTCTCGTCATTGTCCATAATATTTATTATAACCTTTTTTCGATTATGCATGTTCTGTGACCTCAGTTTCTGAACTTTGTTCGACTTGGGCTAAAAATGCAATTGCTTCCTCATAGGTTCTTGAAGTAGCAGTGTAATTCATAAGGCTAACTAGATACAAGCTTAGCAGGTCAGCAAAAATGTACCCAATATCGGGATCCATAGCTTGATTAAAATAGTCGGCCTCGACGTGGTCAAGGCACAAATACCCTAGAATGGCTCAAGCTTTATCGCCATTAAGGTCGTCTTCATCAAATAGGCCTACGCCGGTTAAAAATGAGTCTTCAAGGTCAGTATTATTCCAGAAAGTTAGGGGAATAATAATGGTGGACTTGTAGGCTTTTCGGTGAGCTGGCTGCGTTGTAGGCATTTCCCAGCAGTTTTGCCAGTTCTCATCGTGAGCGTATTTTTTATTGAAACGGGCTCGGAAGTAGTTAGATATACGGTAACGCCAGGCCGTTTTGTAGTTATTTGCCGCTCCTGTGATTAGTCTTGGGTTCACATATGGCGGATTCGACTTTGCGGCTTTCGGTATATTTTGTTCAATATAGAATCGACCATACTGGGAAATAGCATCAAATCCAGTATTTTCATTTGTAGCGCAGCCATGCCCGCCGGGGTCTTTTAGGCTGGCGTCACATCGAGCTAAAGTGAAAATTCTTTTTTCACTGTTTGGCCTGAAATCGTCTGGTGAACGATTGCTTTTGAGGCAGATTCTAGGGGGTTCTTGGTGGCGATCATCAAAATATTCATGCAGGAATTTGAAATTTTCATAGCAAATTTTCCTCAAAGTCCTTGTGGAAAATGTTTCAAGGGCCGCTAGTTTCATTGCGATTCTCTTTGGAGCTGGAGGGGACTTTTCTAGCTCTATACGTAGAGCCTTATGGAACATGCTGCAAAGATATTCATATTCGGCGACCTTGCCTTGATTGAAACAGACTGCCTTTTTTAATAAATCGCTAGGTGCGCCGAATTTAGCATTCTTGTGTTTTTTTACGTGCTTGATAGCCAGAAACACGGCGAGCACAGCGGTGGAGATGCATACTAGTATTATTGCAGATCCTCCATCAGCATTCTTAACTGCGTTGGCTAAGTCTTTTCCGACTCCGGATATTTCAAAATTAAAGATAGTTAGCATTAGACCTTCTTGTCTTATTATATATTTTAATTCCCAGGTGGGCGCGTAGCGGCCTGGAGAATAAACTCCATTTCTCTAAAATTCCAGATTTGATTTATGGGGGGCGATGTTGCTTGAAAATGTTCGGCCTCAAGTTGGCGACTGCGAAACAGGTTGATATATGAATTTATATTTTTCTTTTGATGGACAGGTGTAGAATATCGAGTTATGAAAGGCTATTTTGAAATAGGCATATACCAGCCTAAATACGAAGAAAACATCGGTACTTTGATGCGCTCGGCTTATCAGCTGGGCGCGGCTGGCGTATTCACTGTCGGCAAGCGCTACCGCAAACAAGTAGGTGATGTATTCAATATCGCCAAGCATGTACCACTGCGCCACTATGCGGATATGCCAGAACTACTGGCTGCACGACCCGAAGGCGCAAACCTGATTGGCATCGAGAAAGGCGGGCAGCCCGTGTCGGGTTTTACCCACCCTAAGCGGGCGATTTATTTGCTGGGGGCGGAGGACTATGGCTTGCCGCCAGAGGTGGCTGAGCAATGTGATACGCTGCTAACACTGGATGCGATTCGCGAACCCATGTATAACGTCTCTATCGCGGGCAGCATCATCATGTATGACCGTATGTGCATAACCAAATAGGAAGATACAATGGCTGAAACCGTTGATGAATTGACCGTTGAGTACTTCGAAGGCACTCAGCAAACTGTAAAAGAATTAGATAAAGTGGTTTTGACCAAGGGCGCTTGGGCGACTTTGATGTACCGCTATCAGGATTTGGACCGCAAGAAAGAAGAGTTTGGTCCTATCAAGTATACAATCCGTCGCTATCAGAAGCGCAACGGTACGTATATGCAAAAATCTAAATTCAATATCTCTAGCGCAGATCAAGCTAAGAAGATCATTGATACGTTGAATAGTTGGGTAGACGAGTAGCAAACCCCTCGTCATTGGGTGTTAAGACGGCGACTATATGATCGCCGTTTTTGTTTTTGAGTGATAAGAATGAATACTTTAAAACCTTATATCGCAGAATTAATCGGTACCTTTGCTTTAGTGTTTGCGGGCACGGGCGCTATTATTGTTAACGACGTCAGTGGTGGCGCGATAACCCATGTAGGCATCGCGCTGACCTTTGGTCTCATTGTGATGGTGATGATTTACTCAGTGGGTAATGTCTCAGGTGCGCACTTTAACCCTGCCGTAACCTGTGCCTTTTGGTTGGCTAAGCGCTTGCCTGCGAATAAGGTGCCGCCCTATGTGGCTTCACAGTTGGCAGGTGCTTTGCTGGCGTCGGCTTTGCTGTGGGCTATGTTTCCACAGCATGGGACGCTGGGATCTACCTTGCCTGCGGGCAGCTTGCTACAAAGCTTTATTTTTGAGGTCGTGCTGACCTTTCTGTTGATGTATGTGATCTTGAATGTCTCGACGGGAGCTATGGAGAAGGGGGTGATGGCGGGTGTAGCGATTGGCGGCACAGTAGCCTTGGAGGCTATGTTTGCGGGTCCAATTACCGGGGCGTCTATGAACCCTGTGCGCTCTATTGCCCCAGCACTATTTTCTGGTCAGCTGGAGGTGCTGTGGTTATACATTACCGCGCCTATATTGGGTGCAGCCTTGGCCGTCCCCGCTTGTTTTTGTTCGCAAGACGATGAGTGCTGTGGCGAGTGAGTTGTATAAGCTGATGTGGAAAACGGTGGCTGAAGTGCCACATGGCCGAGTTGCGACTTACGGGCAAATTGCCCGTCTAGCAGGCTATCCGCATCACTCACGCTTTGTCAGCAAGGCCATGGCCGCTGCGCCAAAGTCGCTAAAACTACCCTGGCATCGCATATTAAATGGGCAGGGAAAAACAAGTTTAAGCGGTGAGTTGCAAGCGCTACAGCGTGAACGCCTAGCGGAGGAAGGTATCGACTTTATTGCGGGTAAGGTCGATTTGAAGCAAAATCTATGGAATCCCGTATTGGATGGAATGTTGCAAGAATGGATAGAGCAATGAACGAAGAGCTAGTAGAAAAGCCATTTAGCCAGGCCTGTGAAAATAATAAAGAACCTATTCGGCAAGTTTTGGCCGAGTATTTTGACCGAGCAGGTGAGGTGTTAGAAATAGGCAGTGGCACCGGGCAGCACAGCATTTATATGGCCCAGCACCTGCCCCATTTGATGTGGCAGCCAAGCGATATTGAATCACAATTGCCCGTTATTCGAGCCTGGTGTGACACGCTAGAGCATCACGTACTCAGCCACTTGTTTCCGCCATTGGCCCTAGACATTAATCAGCCTTGGCCACAGCAGCAGTATGATTACATCTTTACGGCCAATACCTTACATATTGTTAGCTGGGAAGAGGTGCAAACGGTCTTGCAGGGCGTTGATCAGCATTTGAAGCCAGGTGGGCGCTTCTGTGTTTATGGTCCCTTTAACTATAACGGCCAGTTTACCTCCCCTAGCAATGCACGTTTTGAAGAGTGGTTAAAATCTCGTGGAGTCGCTTCGGGAATACGCGACTTTGAGGCTGTGCAAGGCATTGCGGATAGGCTGGGTTGGCAGTTGTTGGGTGATGTGGAAATGCCCGCACACAATCGCTGTTTGATATGGCAGAAAGCCCCTGCATAATTTTTTTCTACGATAGTGAACTTTTCCCTAAAGTACTCGTCTACCGTACGTAGCTAATGCATAGATACTTCAGCAGCCCAGCTGATGTATCTACTAGTTATTTCCCTGAGTAGAGTGTTAACCCCAATCATTGATTGGGGTTTCTTTTTTATGGCTGTTGAACCGCTTTGTCGATAAGACTGAATACCGCACGGTTGTCGCTGCTGCCTGAATCAAAGCGCCAGTTAGGCAGTGCCATTAAAACAGTTGCAAATAGGCTGAGTGTGCGAGTTTCAGTAAAATTGATGCTGTGTTGCTCGCGAATGCCCAGGTCCTTATCTTCTATTTCCAAGCTATAACTTCTCTGATAACTGCACGTAGACGGGAGGATCCCCAGTGTCAGTAAAAACCAAGTACGTGACTGGCAGTTGATTCCACCCGGCAGTGGTATACGATTGTTTTTATCAACGCTAAGTAGCTTAATGCTGCGGCTGCTGTCTTGCGGTCCAAAAAGCTTACTTAAATCTTCGTATTGGAACTGGCCATAACCTTCAGGCACGGGCTGCTGCAACTGGTAATGCTTGAGTGTTTCCAAAGCTTGCTTCGGCGGCGCGGACAATAGACGCGGCTCAGATTTAATGGCTGCACAGCCCGCTGTTAACAGCAGGGCGACGCATAGTGTGAGTATCTTAAACACGTTTTAGCCTTGGTTGAGCAAGCTGCGTAGGTCAATAACGGCAGCGTTGGCGCGGGAGATATAAGAAGCCATGACCAAGGAGTGGTTGGCGAATAAGCCAAAACCGCTGCCGTTGAGTATCACAGGGCTCCACAATGCTTCTTGGGACGCCTCTAGCTCACGAATAATTTGCTTAACGCTGACCGCCGCATTTTTCTTCTCTAGTACATGCTTAAAATCGACTTCTATAGCGCGGAGTAAATGTGCCAAGGCCCAAGTGGTACCGCGTGCTTCGTAGAAAACATCATCGATTTCATCCCATGGGGTTTTAGCGGACAGCTTAGAGGGGGCTGCAGTCGATTGAGTGGCAGCGCTGTCGCCGGCCAAATCTGTGTTTTCACGTTCTTGGCCAACGCTGGCGCTAAGGCGTTGAGAAATAGAGCCTAGGCGCTTATTGACTAGGTCTAGCCAAGAGTTCAGGTTGTCGGCGCGGGCGTAAAACTGCGCATTAGGAGTGTTGACATCAGATAAGCGGGCCAAATAGTCCTTTAGCTTTTTAATGCTAGTGCGGTACTCGTCTTCTGCTGCTGGGAATAACCAAGCCTTGGCATCAACGTTAATTTTGCCAAAGGCAAGGCTTAATGCGGCGTCTTCGGCTGATTGCGACTGCGAGCGACTGAAGTCGTTACGCAGGGTTTGTGACATATCTCGTACTTGGGTCAGTACGCCGTATTCCCAATTGGACATATTGTCCATGAAGATGCTCGGTGGCGTCATATCGTTACGTAAATAGCCACCTGGCTTATCGAGCAGGGTAGCGCTGATATTGATTAAGGCGCTAGTGGTAGTAGCACCAATCACCAGCGGTTGGCTGTTCTCCGTATTGATAATGAGGGGGTCAGGTTCCTGACTCCAGTACCAGCCGATTAAGCTCATTATTACTAATGCGACAACGACTATTAAAAACAGGGTATTGCGGAACGAATTATTTTTTTCTTGGGACACTGCGTACTCCATTGGGAGGTTGGTTGTGCTTGGCTTTACGTATACACTCAAGCAATTATTCTTTGCGCATTATGCGCTTTAATCACCCAGAAGGAAAAGCCCTGTGAAGTTAATTAAATTGGCTATCAAGTTGCTCGTCATTCTTGTTGTTCTGTCGATACTGGCAGTAGTCGGCTTACTGATGACTTTTAATCCCAATGATTATAAGCCACAAATCATACAGGCGGTTAAGGATCAGACCGGGCGCACCCTGAGCATAGAGGGTGATATTGGCTTGAGTTTCTTTCCACGCCTAGGCTTTAGCGTGGGGAAAACCGAATTATCGAATGCGGATGGCTTCCAGAGCCGAGTGTTTGCGGAAGTTGATGAAATTGATGTGGGCTTACAAATCAAGCCTTTATTTATGGGTAAGGTCGAATTAGATCAGCTCGTACTCAGTGGCATGGCGGCCAATTTAGAAATAAATGCGGATGGCAGTACTAACTGGGACGATCTAAGCCAGCCTGAGGAAGTTGCCGCTAAGAGCGAGCAGACTGAGAATAGCCAGGAAGATACGGCGTCATCTGTTGACACAGAACTACCTCCCATTCGCTTTCAGGGCATCCGCATTAATGATGCCCAAGTCAGTTATACCGATAAGGTCGGTGGCACATCGGTGATTATGGAAAACTTCAATTTCTCAACAGGTGTCGTTGAGCTTTGGAAGCCTATTGATTTTGAAGGTGATTTCCAAATTGAAAATAAATATCCCCAGTTAAATGCCAAGTTAAATTACTCCGGCACATTAATTGCTAAAGTACTGGAAAACCAATTCGGTTTGAAAAACTTCAAGCTAGCTTTAGATGCTGCAGGTGAGCCTATTCCGAATGGCAAGATCGTCGTCAATATGGGCGCAGATATTAGCGCTAATACCGCCGAAGAAGTGGCCGAGCTGGAGCAGCTGAGCATTCAGTTTGACGATACAACTATTAGCGGTAGTGCCAAGGTCAATGGCTTTACCTCTCCAGCTGTACAATTTGCGGTCAACATTGACCAGCTCAATGCCGACCGCTATATCCCGCAGGCTGAACCTATTGCTGAATCAGAAGCAGGCGCTGCGCCTGAAGACGCCGGTGTGGCTGCTACTTCGAGTGATGCGGATACGCTTATTGAGCTGCCAATGCAGACCTTGCGCGACCTGAATATGGATGGTGAATTTACCGTCGGCCAGTTCCAAGTGATGAACTTAAAAACGCAGAATTTTAAAGCGGTGATGAGTGCTCATAAAGGCATAGTTGAACTGAAGCCCCTCGGTATAGAAATGTATGAAGGAGCTTTTGACGGAACGGTTAAACTGGATGTGCGCAAAGACACTCCCCGTTATGGCATGAATGCAAAGCTCACAGGCCTACAGGCTGAACCCTTCTTAATGGATTTGATGGATGTTGATGTCGTTGCAGGTGTCGCTGCGTTTGATATGCAAATGGGCGCACAAGGTAAGAGTGTTAATACCTTGAAGCGGGGGATGAATGGTCGCTTTTCAGCGGTTTTTGATAAGGGTGTACTGAAGGGTAATCTAGTGTCGGGCTTTGAAGGCTATTTCACTAAGCTCAAGGAAGGGGCTGCGTCGCTACAAGGCCTAAGCGCTTTGGCGGGTAAAGATGAGTTGTCTTCTAAGTTAGCGGGTTTTCAAGATTCAAAAGTATTTGATCGCCTCAAAGGCGGCGAGACAACGGAGTTTGATGCACTCAAGGTTTCTGGAAACATTGTCAAAGGCGTTATCCATAGCAAAGATTTAGAGCTGCAGTCGAGCGATATTCAAGCCCAGGGAAAGGGGAGTTTCGATATTGTCACGGAGTATCTTGATATGGGCTTGGACGTGGCCTTTGATGGGGCTAGTTGCACTATTCCTTTAAAGGGTAAGGTGCAAGATATTAACTATGAAAAGTTTGCTAAAAAAGCTATTCCCAATTGTGCAGAAGATGCTGTGAAAGAGTATGTCGGCAATGCTAAAACACGCCTTAAGACAGAGGCTAAGGCGCGCTTAGATGCAGAAAAAGCCAAGCTAAAATCTGAATTAAAAGCCCGTGAGGCTGCAGAAAAAGCAAAACTCAAAGCCAAAATTGAAGCGGAAAAAAAGAAAGCCAAAGACAAGCTAAAGAACAAGCTCAAAGATCAGTTTAAGGGTTTGTTCTAGTTGAGCGCAGTTTTAAAGCACACGGACAAAACAGATTTCGCTCAACGTTTACTGGCTTGGCACGCCGTGCATGGCCGCAAAGACTTACCTTGGCAGCGCAATACCACGCCCTATAGGGTGTGGGTGTCTGAGATTATGCTACAGCAAACGCAAGTCGCGACGGTGATACCCTATTATCAACGCTTTATGGACAGCTTTCCCAGTTTATCTGCGCTGGCAGCTGCGGAGCTGGATGAGGTGTTGCACCATTGGTCTGGCCTAGGCTATTACGCCCGTGGCCGCAACCTGCATAAAACAGCTCAGCTCGTCATGACTGAACACGAGGGGGCGTTTCCGCAACGCATGGAAGAGGTTATAGCGTTGCCGGGGGTTGGCCGTTCTACGGCGGGGGCGATTTTGTCGATCGCCTGCGGGCAGCGCCAACCTATTCTAGATGGCAATGTGAAACGCGTTCTAGCGCGGCATTATGCAGTGCAGGGTTGGCCAGGGAAAACGTCGGTGGCAGAGCAGATGTGGAGGTATGCGGATAAGCTGACGCCCGATGAAAATGTAGCCACATACACTCAGGCGATTATGGATTTGGGCGCGAGCCTGTGTAGCCGCAGCAAGCCGAATTGTGGTGAGTGCCCGGTAAATGAAGATTGTATGGCCTATGCGCAGGGCACTCCCAAGGCCTACCCCCACAGCAAGCCGAAGAAAGTCACACCGGTAAGAACGGTGCGTATGTGGCTGCTGGAAAACGCAGAGGGCGATGTACTCTTGGAGCGTCGCCCGCCTACGGGTATCTGGGGAGGCCTGTGGGGCTTGCCCGAGCAGTCTGTAGAGGAGCAGAGCGAAGACTGGTTGAATAGCCATCAGTGGCAGCCCTCTTTACAGCGTGAACTGCCTGTAATGCGGCATACTTTTAGTCACTTTCACCTAGATATTCAGCCTGTTCATGTAAAAGTTACGCAAAATAACGCTGCGGTCATGGAAGCGCAGCGCTGGCTCTGGTATAAACCTGCCTCATCTAAAGGTGGTTTAGCGGCGCCAGTTGCCAAGTTGCTTAAATTAATTCAATCAGCCAATGAAAAGGTGAACCCATGAGTCGTATGGTGCAGTGTGCAAAGTTAAACAAAGAGCTAGAGGGCATGGCTAGACCTCCTTATCCTGGCGAGTTTGGTATTCGTGTATACCAGGAAATATCGGTAGAAGCATGGCAGATGTGGGTTAGCCACCAGACGATGTTGATCAATGAATACCGTTTGAATCCAGTGGACGTGAAGGCACGTAAATTTCTTGAAGAAGAGATGGAAAAGTTCTTATTTAGCGATGAAGAAACCAAGATCGAAGGCTATGTGCCTCCAAGCCTATAATATAGATTCAAAATTCGGGCTATTTAGCTGAAAATCTGCTTGACCAAAGCAGGTTGTTCCGCTTTAATACGCCCCCTTGGCTCGATAGCTCAGTTGGTAGAGCAGCGGATTGAAAATCCGCGTGTCCCTGGTTCAATTCCAGGTCGAGCCACCATTATTCAAAAAAGACGCTTTTAAGCGTCTTTTTTTTCCTGATATATTTCATTAATTCCTGTCTCCCAAGCTCGCAATAATATTTTTGTGGCAGCAAAATTTTGACTCTAAAGCCAGTTAAAGCGTATAGTTCAACGGACTGCTAGCGCACAGCTTATTAAAAAATCACACCAAGGTATAAAATGGCTTCTACTCAGACTAGAGTCCTAAAGTGGATGCGAAATATTATCGTATTACTTTGTATTGTCACGCTCGCATTTAGCTGGATATATCTAAACCCTAAGGAAGAACGCTCTGCATTTGGCATTATTGAAGGGGACGTTAGTACACAAACTGCAATCGCCTTAGTGGTCTCAAAAACAGGTGAGGGTGCAGATATTGGCAAATCTGTGGAAGAAGGCGTTCTGCATTACCTGTCAGCGCTAAAAGCGGATGAAACGGCAGAGCAGTTGGGGCTGGTCATTTATGATGACAAGAGCGACCCTGAAGAGGCGCGCCGTATTGCTGAAGAGATCGTTCAAAATAATCGATTTGTAGCGGTTATCGGCCATACGGGGAATGCGACTACACTCGCTGCAGCGCCTATCTACAATGGGGCTGAAATACCTATGATTACCCCTACTGCTGATGCTCACGATATAACAGGGTTACATGATTGGACATTCTCGTCGATCATGCCGGACAAAGAGCAGGGTGCATTTATATCTTTTTATGTTCAGCATGCACTGGGGGCAAAGCGAGTGATGCTGTTGCACTATGAAGATGATGCTGAGTCTGATCTGATTCAAGAGTTTAAAGATATTGCAGCAACCACGGGTATTGAGGTGAGCAGCACAGCACTAAAGCGCAATGAAGGACGTATGAGTGAGGACGAAAGTGAGTATCTTGCTTTTACCATAGAAGAAGAGCAGCCAGACTTAGTATTTCTCTCTTTGAACGCAGATCATATCGCGGATATGCTTGTAGCAATTAAAGATGCAGGCATTACAAGTAAGATTGTCGCTCACGGCCCAGTCGGTGCTTCATCATTTGCTTTGCGATTTCAAGAGCGACATAAAGAGAAACGAACACCAGGTTATTACACCAACGGTGTAGTTGTGCCTGTTCCATTTATTGTTGATATTGCAAATAGCTTTGCGCAAGAAGTAAATCGCTTATATCAAAGTCATTTTGGCTACGATATTCATTGGGCCTTCGCTTATGGTCACGATGCTGCAAAGGCTGTAAGTGAGGCAGTACAGCGTGTCCAAGTTGCAGCCCAAAGCGGTTTAGTGCTTAGTAGCGACGACCGTGTGTGGGTGCTCGAGCAGCTATTTGATATGGACAGTGCGGATAAAGGTGTTGCAGGTATATCAGGGTCAGTTTTCTTTAACGAATACGGAGGTGGTGAACAACCACCCTTCTTTGCAGTATTTGGAGCACGAAGTCTAACTTCTGGGATGAGCCAATTTGCTTTGGACAAATCGTCAGCACAAGATGATTTTGAGGCATTACTACTGGACGAAGAAAAGGTTGAGGTCAACGGTCGAGTATATGGCTTATCTGATGTTGTTTTTACAGGGCTCAAGTTTAAGCATATTCAAGATATAGAGATAGAAGCGCGTACATTCTATGCGGATTTTGATGTGTGGTTCAGGTATCGAGGGAATTTTGACCCGGCGGATATCACTTTTAAAAATGCCATCGAAGATAAATTCTCAGTTGAACTTGTGGAGTCTGAGCAGTCATTAGGAATTAAGTACAAAAAAATACGTGTTAAAGGTGAGTTTAGCTTTTCTGTGCAACCCGCTGATTTTCTTCAGCATGAATTAAATTTAGGTATCGGCTTTCAGCATAAGACGAAGGGTAGAAAGGAGCTGATTTATGCTGTGGATAAAAGTGCCTACAATACTAATAAGCATAATATTTCACTTCTACAACAGCTTGGTGAAGATGCTGTAGTACATGAAAGTGAAGAGGTCGATTTAACTGCAGCGCATATGTTTGAGGGTGTACATGTGAAACGTGCGTTTGGAGACCCCGAATTTACCGAAGGATACTTACCTTTTTCCCAGTTCAATACTGAAATTAACTTGCATCAGAAAAAATTCTCTTTAGGCAGAAAGCTAGGCCGATTGTTAGATAATAAACAAGAACTCGCCATATTTTTTATATTTTCATTGTTGACCTTGGCTATATCCTTTTCATTTATACGAGCGTGGTTTGGTGGCAAGGTGGTTCTGGTAAAATGCTTGCTGTTAGCAGGCGGCCTAATGGGTGCAGAATTACTGTTCTTTTCGAAAGTCGCCAACTACTTCAATTTTGGCCTGACGTCCTTAGATATTGTTGTAAAAAGTATTGATGCTATTTGGTATTTATTAGGCGCTTTTTTTGCACATGCAGTCATGAAGTATTATATATGGCCACGATTGGAAAGAGTCACGGGTTACCCCGTGCCATCAATTGCGCGAACGATGGTGAGTGTAATGATCTTTATCATATGTGGCGTGCTTATTTATGCTGTTGTTTTTAATAAGTCAGCAGTCAGTATTGTCGCGGCCTCTGGTGCTTTAACAGTAGTAGTGGGTTTTGCCTTAAAAGAATTGATTATGGATTTCTTTTCGGGAATTGTACTCAATATTGAAAGGCCTTTTCGTATTGGAGATTTTGTCTCATTTCATATTGCCAGGGGACAAAAAGTTGACGGCTTTATCCGAGAGATGAACTGGCGCACGGTGCGTATCTTAGATGATTTTGATAATATAGTTGTACTTCCCAACAGCCGAATTAGTGCGCAACACTTAACCAACATGAGTATTGCCGAGACAGTAAAGTGGAGGCTATCAGTATATGTTGACCCAAGTGTTAACCCCGACAGTGTGATAGGGCTTTTGTTAGAAGCACTGCAAGAAAACCCAAGCATCATTGCCTATGACGACCCGCAAGATAAGCCAAAAGTAAAATACCTGGGAGTATTAAACACCAATGGAGTCTGGGCCGCGCATTATAGCGTGAAGTTCACTCTTGCAGACATGGGCCAGAAAAATAAAGCAACAGAAGTTATATGGAGAAATATTTGGGCGCTGTTTGAGAAGAACGAAATCTCATTGAACCCAATGTGAACAATTAAGCTGGAACGATAAAACGAATGGATAACATCTAATAGGTTGGCATATTTGTGCAAAGGTGTGCGAGGGCATTTAGTCGAGGCATGGGCTTTTTTAGCTGATTTTGTAAATAGCTTGCGAAAACTCAAATGGTTGTTAGAATTTGGCAAATACAATCAATACAATCAATACAATCACATATAGGGATTCTAAATGGGTGCTCATCGTAAATACTTGGCAAAGACGATTGCTTTTGCAGTCGCCATTCTAATGTCTGGCACAACTATGGCGGCATTACCTGTTGCTGGTAAAATATTTAAATCAAAAGGGCAAGTCCACGCGACAGCGGTTGGTGGTGAAAAGCGAAGAATGCGTGCTAAAAGTGAAATTTTCACGGGTGACACGTTAGAAACCGGTAAGCGTTCAATTTCTAAAGTACGCTTGGATGATGGCGCCTTTTTTGTATTGCGCCCTCAAACTAGCTTTACAGTTGATCAGTATTCCTTCAAAGGTGCTGGCGCAGATGGTAATACTAGTTCGTTTAAGCTAGCTAAAGGTGGCGTTCGCTTTGTATCGGGAGATATTGGTAAAGGCAAGGGTGAAAACAAGGTCGCGTTAAAGTCTCCTACATCCAGTATTAGCTTATTGGGAACAGATATATTTATGTTTTCTGATGGTGAGACCACATACACCGTTGTATTTGATGGTGCTGTGAGTAAGACAAATTTTACTGGAGGAGCCCCTCAAATTATTAACAAGGGTGAAGTGAGTTTCACAAATAAAGAGGGCAAAACAATTAAGAAAAAGCTAAGCCCATCGCAGCTGACAAAAGTAATTAATGCCGCTAACTCAGAAACCAATGTCAACGAGACTAGTACGCTACCTAAGCAATTTGTTGATGCGGCTAATGATGAGGCTAGTAATAATAATCAGAGTTCTAGTGATGAGACAGGGTCTGATTTCGACGAGACAGAATTTAACAACCTGATCAACAAAATAACCACATCATCTGATGTCGGCGGCGGTAGTGGTACTTCATCAGCAACAGCTTCTAGAGCAACGGTTGAGTAACGGCTTGCGCTTTAAAAAAGCCTCTCAACTGAGAGGCTTTTTTATTTTATAGGTTTTGCTTTTGCTAAACCCCAATAATGAGATAAGTATTAAATAAGCAAATGATGTGGCTCCGCCACCACCGCCACCGCCAGTTGATTCTGCTGGAGGTGATGCGGCGGTGTCATCTGTATTGGCAGCAGCACGAGATTCCTTGATTGGGAAGTTGCGAGTGACAATATTGTTACTGTCTAGGGCGTCAAAAACCATTTTTGCATTTAGTATCCCTGTGCCGCAGCTAGTGCTTGTGCAATCTCTATCGGCATCCCCTCCTTGTGTGTTTGCAGTGCCGGTGGGGAAGGGGGTTGCATTGGCGAGCAAGGTTCCATAGATTTGCTGAGGGGTCAGCAAGGGTTCTTTTTCTAGCATCATCGCGATAACGCCAGAAACCAGAGGGGCAGAAAAGCTAGTGCCCTGAACTGTTGCATAGGCTGCGGTGCTGTTATCTGTCACTAGTCCAATGGTCTTGTTTTGTATTGTGGTAATAATAGTGTTGATTGGCCCGTTTGCTGAGCTAGAGCTGCCCCCTGGGGCGGATAGATCCACTTCTTCGCCTACATTAGTATAGGTGGTTTTCCCTCCTCTACGGGTAGTGGCGCCAACATTAATTGTGTTAGTGCAGTTGCCCGGTGCTGAGCTAACGGAGTCTGAGTCATCGTTACCTGCGGCGACAACAACGACAGTGCCAGCGGCTGTTATGGCATTAATCGCATCTTGTTCTGTTGTTGTGCAAGCGCCGCTTCCGCCAAGGCTCAAATTAACTATCTTGGCTGGATTGCTGTTGGCTGGGACGCCGTTGACTGCGAGTCCTGCCGACCAGCGTGCCGCGTCCATAATGTCAGAGTTGTAGCCTCCGCATTTACCGAGTGCGCGGGAGATAAGAATGGTGGCGTTTGGTGCTATGCCCGCTATGCCCATTCCATTGTCGGTGCGAGCACCGAGTATTCCGCTGACTAAGGTGCCATGCCAAGAACTCCGTCCACTTAAGCTTGCATTGCAGCTAGCTTCGTTTTTAAAAGTGGGTATGTCATCTTTGTCGAGGCTGGTCACTAAGTCGCCGGTGTCTCTAGGGTCATTGTCACGACCTTTGGTGGCGTCACCATCGCCATCGGTACTGGCGCTGCCGTCTGGGTCTAAGCCGATGAAGTCGTAGCCCGGAATGATGTTGCCACTTATATTGAGATCGGGGTGTTGAGTAATGCCTGTATCGACTACGGCGATAGTCACCCCGCTACCCGTTAACTGAGGCCATACTGCTTCGGCATTGATGGCTCCACGATCACTGTCCGCACTATTGTTTTGTAGATACCACTGTTCACCAGCAGTAAAAAACGGATCGTCTGGCGCGTCAGCAGGGAATGCTGCGGGGTAGCGTTTGTAATCAATCTCTGCATATTCGATGTCGCTGCGCTGATTGAGGCGCGTCACCATTTTCTCCATTGCTTGCGGGGAAGAGGCTTCATCTAAGAAAAGGACTCTAGCGCCACCGCCTGTAGTGCGCTTAAAAACCAGCTTGCTTTGTGCGGTAGTCGATAAGGCCTGCATGGTGTCGGCGTTCATGATGCGTGATTTGCCGCTATTTTTGAATTTGACAATTATCTGGTTGCCATAGAACTTGGTCTCAACGGCGTTGATGTTGAAAGATAGCAGGCAGACAGCAATGGATGTGGCTAGGTGAATTTTTTTCATAAACTGGGTACTCCGATAATTAGTATGACATACTTGAAATGTTAGCGTTCAACCCCAATATCTATTTTTATCTATCAATTATCGGTTTCATTATGCAGTTGGCAGCATTTTCACTCGGCCAAGTTGTTGGTCACTTAAAGTACGGTTACCGTGGTGTGATTGTGGATGTAGATCCCGTGTTTCAAGGCTCGGATCAGTGGTACGCAAAAACTGCCGTCAGCCAGCCCGCTAAAGATCGCCCTTGGTATCATGTGCTTGTTGATGAGCATGAATACGAGACCTATGTAGCAGAAGAACATTTATTTGCCGATGCAAGCGATAGCCCCGTCATTCATCCAGAACTGGATGATTTTTTACTTGCCAAGCAAGACGGCCGCTATACCACTAGGCATGTTATAAACTGATGTTAGATGCCTTGAAAAAACTACTAAACCCCACTCAAGAGGCGGCAGAAGAGCTTGCCTTGGATAAAGTTGCGGCTTTATTGATGTTGGAGGTTGCCCAAGCCGATGATGATTTTGACAGTGCCGAGCGGGAGGTGATGTTGCAGTCAATTTCACGTAGTTATGGCCTATCCGCATCAGAGTGCCAAGCGTTATTAGATATGGCTGAGCAGGAGTCTGCAGAGTTGTTGTCATTACAGGGGCTAACTAGGGCTCTTGTGGAAGAGTGTGACCTTGCTCAGCGCCAAAAGCTTGTGGTCGACTTGTGGCGAGTAGCCTATGCAGATGGCAATATTGATAAATATGAAGAGCATATTATCCGCCGAATATCGGATCTTCTATATGTTCCCCATGCAGGTTTCATTCAAGCCAAGCTATCTGCTCAAGCGACCACTGGTCAATAGTTTGGTTGTTTACAAGCCCTTAGTGATTTAAGCTCAAGCCTGAATTATTGCAAAAAAGCATAAAGTTCTATGCGCCGGGGGGGCGGATGACTGGTTTGAAAACCGAGAGCGACATACTTCAGCAAGTAAATATTGAAAAAACAGCCTTGCTCTTTAGGGAGAATCGCCAGGGCCTGTTTATGTCTTTACTTGTGGCAAGCATGGTGTGTTCTGTGGTTGCCCTTGAGGCCGGGGTTGTCAAATCATTGGTATGGTGGCTTATTATGTCAGCCATATTACTCAGTCGTATGCTACTCTTTGTGCGTTTTCAAACGCAAGTCAAGTTAACGCCCAAAAACGTCTCTTACTGGAGCCGTGTGTTTGTTGCAGGTTCTGCAGTTTATGGTTTGTCTTGGGGTTTGGGCGTACCTTACTTTGCAGGGAATGTCTCATTTGAAGTAATGCTACTATGCGTGATGGTTATGATCAGCCTGTGCATCGGTGCGGTTCCCTATTTGTTTTATAGCTTGCTGGCCGTTGAGAGTTATCTGCTGACAATACTGGGCCCTATTACTGTCTGGCTATTTGCTCAAGGCAGAGTGACTGAGGGTTTGGCGGGGATCACCTGCTTGGTTTTCGCTATTAGTACTTATCTTATGGCGCGCAAGTTAAATGTTCTAATGACAAATACGATGCGCCTGCAGCTTGAAAACGCAAGTCTATCGAATGAATTGATTAAGACAAACTATGAGCTTAAAGCGCTGTCTAGTACGGATGTGTTAAGTGGTATTGCTAACCGTCGGGCCTTTGAGAAAGAATTTGAGAAAATGCTCGCCCAAGGGCGCAGGGATGAACAGTGTATGTCTCTGCTGATGATGGACATCGACCACTTCAAAAAAATCAACGATACCTATGGGCACTTGGCTGGAGATAAAATTATTCAATGGGTAGCTCAAGCGCTGAAGCGCGAGTTAAAACGCCCGTCAGACATGGTTGCGCGTTATGGTGGAGAAGAGTTCATCGTTATGCTGCCGGGCACCGACGTGGATGGTGCAGTAAAAGTTGCAGATGCCATGCGTGCTGCTGTGCAGTCTTTAGATATTAGTGAAGCTGTGAACGATGGAATAAGTATCACTTTGAGTGCTGGGGTGACTTGCCGCAATTCACAGAGCGCGGAAACACTACAGGAGTTTGTGCGCTGGGCGGATCAGGCTTTGTATGCTGCTAAGCATGCGGGGCGCAACTGTACCAAGGTACAGCTGGCTGACTAAGCTACTTCGTATAAAAAGTCTGGCTAAATTCTATCTTGCGCAATGGCGCACCATCTGGCACCACTTCTATATTAAACCGTTGGGGCTCGGCGTTTGTCACTTTAAAGTCTGAAATATAATAAATAGACTTCTCTTCTTGAATTTTTTGCATGTTCAAGCTGGAAACCTGTGCATGAATATTGCGCATTGTTGCACGTACTTTCGCTGTAACGGCGCTGTCGGAGCCGTCAGCTGATTTTTTACGCACGGCAATATTGATCATGCCTCGGCTGCCACTGCGACGTATACCATAGGCTTTGGCTACTTCTGGACTGAGGCTGTTGGTAGATAAGGCATTGTAGTGGATAGTGTAGTCGCCAAAGCTGGCGCTGTTTTCTGCTGGCGCTGCGCCAGTGAATAACGCCCCCGATAAAATAATCGCTAATGATGCTTTGTTCATGCTTAATCTCCAGTTGTGGCGGCATTATTATTTTTAGGCCGTCTCTAGGAGTATAGATTCAATATGTAGATTTTGCTGGGCGCATCAACGCTTTTTAACACGGTATAAGGCGATTTTGCCAAGTAAGTTGGGGAACCAGTTCATGCCTAGGCGCGATTCGTGCTCGCTGTCGACCACTATGCGTTCTAATATTTCGATATCTAGTTCCTTGCATAGATTTTCAAAGTCTTTGATAGTGCAGAGGTGGATGTTTGGCGTTTCATACCAAGTGTGTGTCAACGACTTGGTGACGGGCATGTGACCTTTTAGGGCGAACTGTAAGCGCCCACGAATATAGCCCATATTCGGAAAAGAGATGATGCCTTCACGACCAATGCGTAACATGTCGAGTAGGGCTTGATCGGTGTTGCGCATGGTCTGTAATGATTGGCTCATTACTACGTAGTCAAAGGATTGTTCGCGAAAGCTGTACATGCCTTGGTCGATATCTTTTTTGATCACGTTGACCCCGCGCTTGGCACAGCCCAATATGGCATCGGGAGAAATTTCGATGCCATAACCAGAAACGCTTTTATTTTGCTTGAGGTGCTCTAAAAGTGCGCCATCTCCGCAGCCTAGGTCGAGTACGCGGCTGTCCTGCTGAATCCAGTCGGCAATGATTTGTAAGTCGTTACGCATGTCTACACCTCTACTCGCTGCAAGTAAGCCTTAAACACATCCATATAGTGAGGAATGTCGAGTAGAAAGGCGTCGTGACCGCTTTTGCTCTCTACTTCCACATAACTGACGTCTTTATCTGCATCGAGCAGTGCAGAGACGATCTCTTCTGAGCGGTTGGGCTGGAAGCGCCAATCGGTAGTAAAAGACATAACCAAGTATTTGGCTTGACTAGCTTGTAGGGCCTGACTCAGCTCGCCAGCGTATTCACTGGCTGGGTCAAAGTAGTCTAGTGCCTTGGTCATGAGTAAATAGGTATTGGCATCAAAGGTGTCGACAAACTTGTCGCCTTGATAGCGCAAATAGCTCTCTACTTGAAATTCACTGCCATAGTCGTAGTGGATTTTTTCACGCTGTAATTTGCGTCCAAATTTCTCACCCATGGCGTCATCGGAAAGGTAGGTGATGTGCCCCAGCATACGTGCCAAGCGCAAGCCCCCCGCAGGGCGCGTGCCTTCCAGTAAATAGTGTCCTTTACAAAAGTCGGGGTCGGATGTAATCGCCTGTCGTGCGACTTCATTAAAGGCGATGTTTTGTGCAGTCAAGTTAGGGGCTGATGCAATACAGCAACAGTGGCGCAACTCGCTAGGGTAATCTATGGACCACTGCAGTGCTTGCATGCCGCCTAGGCTGCCGCCAATCACTGCGGCCCACTGCCTTATATTCAGGTAGTGCATGAGCTGGCGTTGGCTGTTTACCCAGTCGCGTACAGTGAGCAAGGGAAAGTCGGCTCCGTAGACATTGCCGGTACTGGGGTTGGTGCTGACGGGGCCCGTAGAGCCACTGCAACCGCCAATGTTATTACAGCAAACGACAAAAAACTTATCTGTATCAATCGGCTTGCCTGGCCCGATGGCGCTGTCCCACCACCCTGGGTATTTCTCCCCTTCGCGGTGGTACCCCGCTGCATGGTGATTGCCCGATAGCGCGTGGCAAATTAGTACGGCATTTGAAGCATCCGCATTTAGCTCGCCATAACTCTCAAACATTAAGGTGTATTGTTCTAGGGTTTGCCCACAGCTAAGTGCTAGGGGCTCAGCACAATGGAACGCCTGAGGTTTCACTAAGCCAACGGAGTTTGATTTTGTATGAGGCATTTAAGTTTATGTAATGCGGATAGGCTAATTAGGGCAGTATTTTGACACGGAAGCAGAGTGACTCCAACTGTTGCCTGAGCGTTAGCGAGCCATTAGACCGATCAATGCGTTTATCGCAATATCATTCACCAAGCCCAGGGATTGCATGATTTGTAAAAACCATAGAGGCGCTTGAATTTGTAAGAAATAGATGAGTAATAGAATAAGCATGGGGGTTAAGTCGAGCACGCCACCAACAGGCTTGATATGTTTTCTCAGGGGGCGCAATAAAGGTGTAGTGATTGCGCCAAAGAATAGGTGTACGGGGTGATAGGGGTCTCGATTTATCCAGCTGACAATGGCGGAGATGATTAGAATATAAAAATACGTATTGATGAGCACGATGAAACTGCGAAAGACAATAATTGGCAGCAGGGCGGCGTAATCTCGCACGCCAAATAATAGGCTTAGCAGGATGACCTCGACACTAATAATGAGCACCGCTAAAACGACAGAGGCCATATCTTGGCCTTTCCACCCGGGCACAATACGGCGCAATGGTAGCAGTGCTGGATTGGTGACTTGTACAACGACTTGGGATATGGGGTTTCTGAAGTCAGCGCCTAACCATTGGGCTAGAAAGCGGAGCAATACAACCATGACGTACAGGGAGACTAGGTAGTGACCTATTAACAATAACCCTTCCATTAGCTGAGCTCCTTGCCTAGCTCGATAGAGCGTGCGTGGGCAGCGCACAAGGCTTTGTCGACAACACCATTGAGGTCGCTGGCGGTAAAGCTTTGTAGGGCGGCAAAGGTTGTGCCGCCTTTAGAGGTGACCTTTTCGCGCAATATACTAGGCGCATCATCACTTTCGTCGGCCATGCGTGCTGCGCCTAGGGCAGTTTGAATGGTTAATTGTTTGGCTTGTTCAGCGCTCAATCCGAGCTTTTCCCCCGCGGCCTGCATGGCCTCGATAAAGGCGAAAAAGTAAGCGGGGCCAGAGCCAGATACTGCTGTTACCGCGTCAAGCTGCGACTCTTGCTCTACCCATAGGGTGAGGCCAACGGCGGAGAGAATTTTCTCGGCGAGTTGTTTTTGCCCATTACTGACTTGTGTATTGGCAAACAGGGCGGTGGCGCCTGCTTGTACTAGGGCTGGTGTATTTGGCATGCAGCGTACAATCGCTTGTTCGCCGCCGCTCCAGTTGTTTATTAGTGGCTCGGTAATGCCTGCTGCGATAGAGATAATAAGGGGGCGTGAGAGGCTTAACCGTTCGGCTAAGGGTTCGAGTATATGTTTGAGCGCTTGTGGTTTTACGGCTATAAGCAGGCAATCCGCATTTTCTATAGCATGCTTGTTATCGTCGGTTATGTGAACGCCAAAGTCATCCGCTAGTTGTGCACGCAGTACATCGACAGGTTCAGAAACTGTGATGCTTGATGCGGATATGCCGTTGGCGACCATTCCGCCGATGAGGCTGCGGGCCATATTGCCGCCGCCAATAAAGGTGATGTTTTTGCTCATAATCTCTCTCAGTTACAGCGTGCTAGTTGCGCGCGCCGAATATATCGCTGCCGATGCGCAGCATTGTACTACCTGCAGCGACAGCTGCATCTAAATCTTTACTCATACCCATAGATAAGGTGTCTAGCGTTAAGCCCGCTTGCTTTAAATTTTCTAGTAGCCCGGCAACTTCGGCAAAACAGCTTTTTTGCTCGGCAAAGCTATTGCGAGGCTTAGGTATGCACATCAGTCCGCGTAATTGGATGTTGGGTAGCTTCGCCACCTCGATGGCGATAGGGGTGAGGTCTTTGGGGCTTATACCGCCTTTTTGTGGTTCATTATCTAAATCTATTTGCAGGCAAATATTTAAAGGGGGCAGTCCATCTGGCCGCTGAGCACTGAGGCGCCTAGCTATTTTCAAGCGGTCAACACTATGTGCCCAAGTGAAGTGTTGGGCGATAGTGCTGGTTTTGTTGGACTGTATCTGCCCGATAAAGTGCCAGCGAAGAGCGTCTAGATTGCTTAGCTGGGTGATTTTATCTAAGGCATCCTGTAGATAGTTTTCACCAAAATCTCTTTGGCCTTCAGCGTATAGCGCCTCGATCATATGTGCGGGCTTGGTTTTGCTAACCGCAAGTAGTCGAGGGGCCGCCTTGTTGCCACTTTTATTGGCAATATCGCTGATGCGTTCAAGCACCTGCTGATAATTTCTCAGTAATTGTTCAGAATTTGAAGACATAGCTTGTGGTAAAGGAGTAAGGAATCTATATTTAGCGTCTAAGTGATCGAATCATATTCGGCAAACAACAATACTAACAAACGGGGACAATAATGGATATCGCTCAGCTACTGGCCTTTGGCGTGAAAAACGGGGCATCTGACTTACACCTTTCCGCAGATATGCCGCCAATGATTCGTGTAGACGGCGACGTGCGCCGAATTAACGTGGATGCGTTAGATCATAAGGCCGTGCATGGCATGGTCTATGACATTATGAACGATAAACAACGCAAGGACTTTGAAGAGTTCTGGGAGACGGATTTTTCCTTTGAAATTCCTAATCTTGCGCGCTTTCGTGTAAACGCCTTTAACCACAACCGCGGTGCAGGTGCAGTATTTCGTACCATTCCTTCCAAGATACTAACGCTGGAAGACTTGGGCGCTCCTGCCATTTTCAAAGATATATCGGATACTCCGCGTGGTATCGTGCTAGTTACAGGACCTACAGGCTCAGGTAAGTCGACGACTTTGGCTGCGATGGTGAACCACAAAAACGAGACAGAATATGGTCATATTTTGACCGTAGAAGACCCTATCGAATTTGTGCATGAAAGTAAGAAGTGCTTAATTAACCAGCGAGAAGTACATAGAGACACGCTAGGCTTTAATGAGGCCCTGCGCTCGGCCTTGCGCGAAGATCCCGATGTGATCTTGGTGGGTGAGATGCGCGACCTTGAGACCATTCGCCTGGCTTTGTCGGCAGCAGAAACAGGTCACTTAGTTTTTGGTACGCTGCACACCAGTTCGGCGGCCAAGACCATTGACCGTATTGTTGACGTATTTCCTGCAGCGGAAAAAGACATGGTACGTTCCATGCTTTCAGAGTCATTAAAAGCGGTTATTTCTCAAACGCTGTTGAAGAAAAATGGTGGTGGTCGTATTGCTGCTCATGAGATTATGATTGGTACGCCGGCAATACGAAATTTGATTCGTGAAGCTAAAATTGCTCAGATGTATTCAGCTATCCAGACTGGCCAAGGCATTGGTATGCAGACCTTGGATCAAAACCTTAAAGAGCTCGTTGAAAAAGGCTTGGTGAACCGGGAAGTGGCGAAAACTAAAGCGGCTAACCCTGATCAATTTTAATAGATTTAACATTACTGTTTTTACAGTCAAATAGGATTTCAATATGGATCGCGATAAGGCGATAAAATTTATGCACGACCTTTTGCGTATGTTGCATGCAAAAGGCGGCTCGGATTTATACATAGCGGCGGGTGCGCCCCCGTCTATGAAAATTGATGGCAAGATGACGCAAGTCTCAAGTCAAAAATTAAGCCCTGCACACACTCAAGATTTGACTCGTTCGATTATGAACGAGAAGCAGATGAAAGAGTTTGAAGAGAGCAACGAATGTAATTTCGCAATCAGCTTGCCGGGTGTTTCGCGTTTCCGGGTGAACGCCTATGTGCAGCGTGGCTCGGTGGCGATGGTTATACGGGTTATTACGTCGGACATTCCCCAGTTTAAAGATTTAAAACTACCCGATGTATTACAAGATATTTCCATGACCAAAAATGGCTTGGTAATTTTTGTGGGTGGCACAGGGTCGGGTAAGTCAACTTCTCTGGCGGCAATGGTGGATTATAGAAACGAAAATAGTTTTGGCCACATTATTACCATTGAAGATCCTATCGAGTACGTGCATAACCACAAAAACTGTATCATCTCCCAGCGTGAAGTAGGCACTGACACTGATGACTGGGAAGTAGCCTTGAAAAATACGCTACGCCAGGCCCCCGATGTTATTTTGATTGGTGAGGTGCGTGAACAAGAGACGATGGAACATGCCATTGCCTTTGCCGAAACGGGGCATTTATGTCTATGTACATTGCACGCGAACAGCTGTAACCAAGCACTAGACCGTATTATTAACTTTTTCCCAGAAGAGCGCCGTCAGCAGTTGTTGATGGATCTCTCTTTGAACCTTAAGTCAGTAATTTCCCAGCGTTTGATTCGTACTGTGGACAATAAAGGTCGCCGTGCTGCGGTGGAGATATTGATCAATACACCTTTGATGTCTGATTTGATATTGAAGGGCGAAGTGCACGATATTAAGTCTCTGATGAAAGCGTCTACCGAAGCGGGTATGCAGACCTTTGACCAAGCGCTCTTTAACTTGATCGAAGAGGGCTCGATTACTATGGAAGAAGGTATGCGCAACGCTGACTCGGTGAATGACTTGCGCTTGCGCTTGAAGCTCGAAGGCAGCAAAGCGAAAGATGGTGGCGGTGATGAATTTGGCGGCATGAAGCTGCAAAGTGATGATGAATAATATGCAGTTATCAATACCCTTATATTTTGGAGGCGTGCAATGAGTGCAGCTCTTGACCCTTATTTGAAGCTAATGGCAGAAAAAGAAGCCTCGGATTTGTTTTTTACCACGGGGGCCATGCCGTCAATAAAAGTTAACGGTGAAATGAAACCCGTTAGTAAAAAGAAATTGGAGCCTGGCCAGACACGTAAAATTGTTTACAGCATTCTCAGTGAACAGCAAATCGAGACTTTTGAAGAGGAGTTAGAGCTCAACTTAGGCCTTAGTCGCCCTGGTATTGGTCGTTTCCGTACTAATATCTATATGCAGCGTGGCGAAGTGTCTATGGTGATACGTTTTATTAAATCACGTATTCCCAATATTGATGATTTAGGGCTGCCAGAAGTATTAAAAGAACTGATCCAAGAGAAGAAAGGCCTAGTGCTGATGGTGGGGGCAACGGGGTCGGGTAAGTCGACCTCCCTTGCCGCGATGATTGATCACCGCAACGCAGTGCAAGCGGGGCATATCTTAACCATCGAAGACCCAATTGAATTTGTTTACGAACATAAAAAATCCATAGTCGGGCAGCGCGAAGTAGGCTTGGATACACACTCCTATGAAAACGCTCTGCGTGAGGCGATGCGTGAAGCGCCGAATATGATTCTAATTGGTGAAGTCCGTGACCAAGAAACAATGGAAGCAGCGATTACCTATGCGGATACAGGCCACCTTTGCGTGAGCACCTTACACGCGGTGAACGCCAACCAAGCACTGGACCGCATCATTAACTTGTTTCCACCTGAACAGAAAAACCAGATTCTGATGGATTTATCGCTGAATTTAAAAGCGATTTTATCTCAACGTTTGGTGCCCACTAAAGATGGCAAGGGTCGAATGGCTGCGGTAGAGGTGATGTTAAATACCCCTTACATTGCTGAACTGATTCGTAAGGGTGATATGCATGATATAAAAGAGACAATGGAAAAGGGTGGTCAAGATGGCATGCAGACCTTTGACCAGGCCTTATTTGACCTGTTTAAGCACGGCAAGATTGAGCTGAATGATGCGCTTAATTATGCAGATTCGCGGACTAATTTAGAGTGGAAAATCAACTTTGGCGGTGGTTCTACAGGCCTTAGCAGTAACAAGAAAAAGGCTAAGCCGGAAGAAGATGAACTAGAATTCCCGAGCGACATTGGTTAGTAATCACTAGTGCAGTGCAATAAAAAGCCCAGTAATAACTGGGCTTTTTATTTATACGACTACGCCGCTGAGCTTCCAGCCGTGATAAGGGCAGTTATGGTCACTGCCGAGAAGCTTGCTGTTATCCACCGTAAGGCATTTCTCGGTATCAATGGTGACTTCTCCTTTGCATTGTATGCCGAGTACTTTGGCTGGGCCTGTCGTGAGTGCGGTTAGCGCGGCATCTTTTTGCAGTTCGCCTTGTTTACACAGGCTCAGCGTTAGCGGTAACAAGAGCTGTAATGCTGCAATACCGGGCTTACTTGAGGGGAAAGGCGTTAGCTTGTCATCCTGTGTGCAAGGCTGATGATGGCTAGTGATTGCATCGATAGTGCCTTCATTGACTCCCGCAATCAGTGCGAGCCTATCCGCATTACCACGCAGGGGTGGTTGCACATGACATAGGGCGTTGTATCCGCGTATAGCTTCTTCATCTAAGACTAAATTGTGGATAGAAACATCTGCTGTCACAGGTAGTCCACGTTTTTTTGCGCGCTGAATAAGCTTGACGCTGCGCTCGGTAGAGAGGCGGCAGAAGTGTATTCGAGCTCCCGTTTCTTCGACCAGTTCTAGCATCATGGCTAAGGCGCCTGACTCTGATGAGCTGGGTATACCGGGTAAGCCTAGTTGCGAGGCTACCGCGCCTGCATGGGCACAACCGCCGTCGGCTAGTGCGCTGTCTTGTGCGGTTATATGCAAGGGAATGCCAATAGATTTGGAATACTCCATTGCGCGTTTCAAAATTTGATGACTAGCCCAAGGCTTGCCTGCATCGGTTAAGGCGATGCAGCCGTTTTGTTTTAGCGCCGCCATCTCTGCCAATTGAACACCACCCAAACTCTGTGTTATGGCGCCTAGCATCAATGCCGAAGGTGCATAGAGATCAATTTTATTCTGCATGGCTTGAGCCACAGCTGCATCGTCCAATACAGGCTTACTGCTGTCGGGCTGTAAGCAAAATTGAGTGATGCCGCTTTTTTCGGCAGCGGCTTGCTCCGCGCTGAGTTGCTTGGCGCGTACTGCGAGATCAATTAAGCCAGGTATCGTTACTTGAGTCATTAGCGAACTTCCTTCTGGCGGTTGCCTAAGCAGATAGACATGACGGCCATGCGCACAGCGATGCCCACATTCACTTGCTCCAAAATAACCGATTGTGCCCCGTCCGCCACATCGGCGGCGATTTCCACGCCGCGATTCGTGGGGCCTGGGTGCATGACGATGGCGTCGGGCTTGGCCAGTGCAATACGCTGCTGAGTTAGGCCATATTCTTTGAAGAACTCGCGCTCGGAAGGCAATAGAGCGGATTGCATACGCTCTTTTTGTAGGCGTAAGGCGATCATTACATCTAGCCCCTTGAGAGCGGGCTCTAATTGGTGATGACAACTCACGCCCATGCTTTCAGCATAATTAGGCAGTAATGTTTCGGGGCCTATTAGGCGAATGTCTTTACAGCCGAGCAGCCGCAGGGCATGGACCTGAGAGCGTGCTACGCGGGAGTGTAGGATATCGCCGATGATGGCTACGGATAGCTTGCTGAAATCGTTGCCCTTGTGGCGACGAATAGTAAACATGTCCAGTAGTGCTTGGGATGGGTGCGCGTGGCGGCCGTCACCCGCGTTAACCACGCTGACATGTGGGGCAACATGCTGAGCCAAAAAGTGAGCCGCGCCACTATCCGCATGGCGCATTACAAACATATCTACCTGCATGGCCTGTAAGTTCTTGATGGTATCTAGTAGAGATTCGCCTTTTGAGGTGGCGGAGGTATTGATATCTAAATTCAACACGTCAGCAGAGAGGCGCTTAGCGGCTACTTCAAAGGTCGTGCGGGTTCGGGTGCTGGCTTCAAAGAAAACATTGGCAACGGTCTTGCCGCGCAGCAGAGGGACTTTTTTGATTAGCCCGTCTGCGGGGTTGAAGAAGGAATTGGCGGTGTCGAGAATGCGTTCAATGATTTCGCGGGTCAAACCATCGGTATCGAGAAAGTGTTGCAGCTCCCCTTGGGGGTTAAGTTGGGGGTTTAGCTGTGTCCCAAATGGCTGCTGCATCATTCTTGTATCTCGTAAGTGATGGGTTCCGGCCCGCGTATTGTAATGTATTGCGCACTGTTTAGCTGCATTTGTTCACCCACGTAGTTAGCTTGTATGGGCAGTTCTTGACCGTCGCGCTGAATCAGCACCGCCAATAAGACCTTAGCGGGGCGGCCAAAGTCGAATAGCTCGTGTAGCGCCGCTTTAATCGTGCGCCCGCTGTAGAGTACGTCGTCCACGAGTACTACTGTCTTGCCCTCGATATCAAAGCTAATGTCCGATGCGGCGACATTCGGGTGCAGGCCAATGCGCGTAAAGTCATCGCGATAGAAGCTGATGTTCAGCTCTCCAAAGGGCAGTGGAGTCTCTAGGCGTTTGTTCAATGCCTGAGCAACCCATACGCCACCAGTGTGTATGCCGACCATGACGGCGTTTGCATCAATGTCGTTCTGAATGTCTTTGGCTAGTTGGTCTAGTAGGTGAGTGCAGTTTTGAGTCATGTGGGGATTATTGCATATAGATTATTGAGCTAACAGTTCGCATCCAACCACCTTTGCAATATCAAAGCTGCGGCCAACTTATCAATATCCTCCTTCTGCACTTTCTTTTTCCTAGCTCCACTCGCCCGCTGCTGCTGCAATATCCCCTCCGCTTCACTAGAACTTAATCGTTCATCCTGAAAGTGTATGGGTTTGCCGTAACGCTCTTCTAGCTGCACGGCAAACTTACGCACGGCTTTGGTTACATCGTGATCAGTGCCGTCTTTGTGAACCGGCAATCCTAGGATAAATGTATCGGGCCGCCACTCTTGAATAACTTTATCTAAGCCATCCCAGTTGGTATTGCTGCGCTCATTCGGCACGGTGTTTAATGCGGATGTGCTGCCAGTGATGGTTTGCCCCGTTGCCAAGCCTATGCGCTTAAAGCCGAAGTCGATGCCGAGCAAGCTGCTGGCCATTAGGCGTGGCCTGCATGGGAGTCGAGCAAGTGGATGTCGATACCCAGGGCTTGTGCGGCCGCTGTCCAGCGTTGCTCGACAGGCACTTCAAATAGCGTGTCCGCATGTGCAGGGCCGTGCAGCCAGGCGTTCTCGGCCAGCTCTTGTTCGAGCTGGCCTGCGCCCCAGCCGGCATAGCCGAGGGCAATAAAATACTGTTGTGGTCCTTGGTCGTTGCTGAGTGCGGTGAGTATGTCATCGGAGGAGGTGAGTGCGAGCTGCTCGGAAACACTTAAACTCTGCTGCCACTCCCCTTCATTGCTGTGCAGAATAAAGCCGCGTTCCGCTTGTACGGGGCCGCCAGCATGCATGACGGCGTTGGCAAAATGGCTGTTGGTTGAGCTTGCGTGCTCTAACAAATCTTTGGCCGCGTAGGGCGTTGCGCGGTTGATGACGATCCCCATGGCGCCTTCTTCATTGTGCTCGCAAACCAAGGTGACTGTGCGTGAAAATGAAGGGTCGGTCATACATGGCATAGCGATAAGAAAATGGTTTTGTAGGCTTTGCATTAGCGTGTAACCAGCCCTGATTGAGAAAACTCCCAGGTGCGTACAATTTCTATGTGATCCGCCTCGGCGCGCAACTTGGGAGGAAAGGCCTCAAAGGGTGTGGCTAAGTAAACAATGCGTCGCGCTGCATCGTCTAGCACTTGATGGTCGGATGAATTAATCAGTTTGACCTCAACTAGGCTGCCATCGTGTTTTAGCTCAACCTCTAGCATTAGCATACCGTGTAAATTATTGCGGCTCGCTTCGTCTGGCAGGTTTAGGTTGCCAATGCGCTCTATTTTTTCAACCCAGCGCGCCATATAGCCTGCGGCGACATACTCTTGAGTACTGGCAGTAAGCTGTAGCTTTTTTGGGCGTTTGGCGTAGGCCTTTTTGGCTTGATTGAGCTCTGCGGTCATTTTGGCGATTTGTAAATCTAGCTCTGAGAGTTGCTCTTTCTCGGGCAGCTCAATTTCAGTCTCATTGCTTTCTTGGCTTTGTTTGACCTTGGTGCTTGAATAGATCTTGGTGAGGACTAAGTCGCTGGCTTGCGGTTTGGTTTGGGGTGCCCCTGCTTGCATTTGTATAGGTGCAATACCGTCGCTAGGGTTGGGCTCTATGGCGGTAAAAGGGTCGCTAGGCCGATCGCGTTCCTCGCTTTCGCCGCCGCCAGATTGGGAGGTCTGAGCTAAGTAGTCGGCTTCTTCGGGGCGGTCTTTGAGCTGGTTTTGTACCAGAATAATCTCTAGTGCAGGTGGCGGAGTAATGCTTGCCTTGTCGTCGTCTTCAAAGGCAATGCCCAGTACGAGTATGGCGTGAAAGGCCGCCGCTAAAAAAAGCGTTAGCCCCAAGCGATCAGTGGAATTAACCAGTTCTTGTTGGTTTAGCGCGATGCTCATTGTCTAATATCTAAATGCATGGTCGGCATTCTAGCGGGGCTAGCAGTATTTGTCAGCGCCCGCGTAGGCATTTTTAATGCAGCTGAATTTTTGCCTCTATCACATTTATCAAATCTCCAGCAATATCAAGATCAAACTGCTTGTCCAGCTCGCGTATGCAGGTGGGGCTAGTGATATTGATTTCAGTCAGGTTGTCTCCAATCACGTCTAAGCCTGCAAACAAAATGCCGCGCTCGCGCAGTACGGGGCCGATGGTGTCGGCAATCTCTCGGTCGCGCACGCTCAGCGGTTGGCCGACGCCTGTGCCTCCAGCGGCTATATTGCCTCGGTTTTCGCCTTTAGCGGGGATACGGGCTAGGCAATAGTCGACAGGTTCTCCGTTGACTACCAGTATGCGCTTGTCGCCAGCGCTAATGTTGGGGATAAATTTTTGCGCCATTATGCTATTAACACCGCCTTGGCTCATGGTTTCTAGAATGACATTGGTGTTGCCGTCGCCTTGTTTGACACGGAAAATAGACGCGCCGCCCATGCCATCCAGTGGCTTCAAAATAATATCTTGGTGCTCTTGCAAAAAATCGAGTACAAGCTGGGTGTCGCGACTGACCAGTGTGGGTGAGCAGAGTTGCGGGAATTGGGCAATGAATAGCTTCTCGTTGTGATTGCATAATGCGGATGGACTGTTAACAACCAAGCCGCCCTGTTGCTCGGCGAGGGCCAGAATGTGGCAGCTATATAGATACTCGCTGTCAAAGGGAGGATCTTTACGCATGAGGATCGCATCTAGTTCGGCGAGCGCTATATCATTGTTGTCGCCCAGCTCGAACCAGCGCTCGTTGTTATCAAAGACCGTTATATCGCTGGCGTTCGCTCTGGCGATGCCATCGTTGATGTATAGATCTTTTTGCTGCATGTAGACGACTTGCCAATTTTTTCGCTGTGCTGCCAGCATCATTGCCATGCAGCTGTCTTTATAGGGCTTGATCGATTCAATGGGGTCCATAATGATGCCAATTTTCATGTTTTTCATAGGCTTGCGACGCCTCGCTTTGTAGGTTTAGCTGTTAAACAGGATGTAAAGTATATGGCCTAAGTGCTTTTTTCGTATAAAGTTTTTATCATTTTGTTGATTCAAGGTTTTACATAGGCTACATTCGTTTGAAACAACCTGGGATAAACCTGGGAATAACTGCTAACAACAAAAAGTGTGTCGAATATGTCTGATGATCTTTCAGGCTTGAAAGTGATGGTGATCGACGATAGTAAAACTATTCGTCGTACAGCGGAAAGCTTATTAAAAAAAGCGGGTTGCGATGTGGTTACGGCTACTGACGGCTTTGAAGCGCTGGCGAAAATCACTGAGAGCAAGCCCGATATTATATTTGTCGATATCATGATGCCAAGACTGGACGGTTACCAGACTTGTGCTCTGATAAAGAACAATAGTGTCTTTAAGGAAACTCCTGTCGTAATGCTATCTAGTAAAGACAGCATATTTGACCGTGCGCGGGGCCGCATCGTTGGCTCGGAGCAGTACTTAACCAAACCGTTTACTAAGGATGACCTGTTGAGCGCTATTCGCCTGCATGTCCCTGCATAGACTTAAATTTTACAAAACTATAATTAACTAGGAGCAACGTGATGAAAGTGTTGATTGTTGATGACTCTCCAACTGAGGTTCACGTCTATAAAACGTATTTAGAAAAAGCTGGCTTTGAGGTGGTTGTTGCTGACACTGCCGAGTCAGGTATTCAGACCGCATTGGATGAATTGCCCGATGTGATCTTGATGGATGTTGTTATGCCCGGCATGAACGGTTTTCAGGCAACTAGGCAGCTTTCTAAAGAAGATTCAACGGCAACCATTCCTATTGTTTTGCTAACGACTAAAGGTGCCGAGACAGATAAGGTCTGGGGTATGCGCCAAGGTGCAACAGATTATATCGTTAAGCCTGTTAAAGAAGATGATTTGGTTAATCGTCTGCGCACGGCAGCGCAGGGCTGAATTTGATGCCAGCACTTTCTCCATTAGACCAGCTGCGCGATTTAGAGTCGCGTACACAGCAAAATGCTGCGGGTTTGCCTAGCGAAGAAGAGGCAATGGACTCATGGACAGGGGTTGGCTTTTTTGTTGGCCAGCAAGAGCTGTTGGCACCGTTGATCGATGTGGTTGAAATTCTTGACCCTGTCGAATGTACGAAAATACCCAGTGTGAAGCCTTGGTTCAAAGGCTTGGCTAATATTCGAGGCAATTTGCTACCTGTTGTGGACTTTCATCAGTTCCTACATGGTGAAAGCTTGCCGCAAACTAGTAGTACCCGCGTAGTGGTTTTCCGCGACGAGGGTGTGAATGCGGGAATTGTTGTCTCTAATGTCGTGGGCATGCGGCACTTCCAGATGGACGAGCGTTCTGAATGCTCGGATTCGCTGGATACCAGCTTAAATGACTTTGTGAAGTATGCGTTTCAGCGCTCGGGAGAGATCTGGGACGTATTTAGTTTTAAAGATTTGGCAGAATCTGAACCCTTTGTTCAGATTGCTGCCGTTTAGTTTAATAATGTAAGTAACCTCAAAACTATTTTGGAGGGGGACAAGTGGCTCTGAATTCAGGCTCCTTAAAGAATCTAGGAAATCGTCTATTTAAAGGCGGCTCAAACATCGTATTGATGGGTTTGGCTGCTTTGATGGTTGTGTTTATTGCAATTTCTATCGTCATGTTTGTACTCAATACAAATAAGTCCCAGTCGAGTTCGGAGTACCTGGGCTACATTGCGGAGCAAGAGCTGATTTCTCAGCAGGTTGCGACTAAGGCCCTTGAGGCCGCCGCAGGTAAGCAAGAGGCTTTCGCGCAGTTACAGCAGTTGCGAGGACGTTTTGACGAAACGCTGGCTTATCTACAAGAGGGTAACTCGGAAACGGGCTTGGCCGCTTTAGCTGAATCTAATGAGCTGAAAAATTTACAAAGTAGTTGGGAGCAATACCGTCGAGATGTAACGACTATAATTGATGGTAGTGAGCAAATTACTTTGGTTGCTGGCTACGTTGAAGAGATCAACGAGATTCTGCCGCAGTTACTTTCTTTTTCTGATGAGGTCGCGAATGAAATTGTAAAGGCACAAGGTGATCAGCAATCGGTATACATTGCGAGTCGTCAATTACTCTTAGCGCAGCGTATTCAAAACAACCTTAACCGAATTCTATCGGGTGACGAGGCTGCTGCAACCGCTGCCGACCAATTTGGTCGTGATGCAGCCTTCTTTGGCCGAGTGCTAGAGGGTATGTTAGTTGGTTATGAGGCTCTAGATATTAAGGAAATCACGATTCCCGCGGCACTGGATAAGCTAGAGGAGGCTGAGTTCTTATTTGAGGATGTGTCTGAAAATGTTTCTTCAATCCTAGATGCGTCATCACAGCTATTTGATATTCGAGATGCGACTTCAGGTATTCAAGACCAATCCTCTAAAATTCTTGCTGCAGATACCGCGCTGCATGAAAAAATCTCTGCCGAAGGTGGCAGTGCTAGCCAAAACTACTTCTTTGCAGGCTTCTTTTTCTTGATGGTTGCGGTGTCGATGATGGGTGTGATTGGTTTCGTATTGCAACGTCAAGCGGCACGTCGAGCTGAACAGGCGGATGACCAAAACAGAAAGAACCAACAAGCAATTTTACGTTTACTAGACGAAATGACCCACTTGGCCGAAGGTGATTTGACGGCCTACGCTACGGTAACGGAAGATATCACGGGTGCGATCGCCGACTCGATGAACTACTCTATTGATGCACTGCGTTCTCTAGTTGAAACGATTAACCAAACAGTGGTTGAGGTTTCATCATCATCTGAGCAAACCCAGGCAATTACGAAGCGGTTGCTAGACTCTTCAGCCAAACAGGCGCAAGAAATCACTACGGCAACAACACAGATTAACCAGATGTCGCAGACGATGGAAGAAATGGCCCAGCGTGCAGGTGAGTCTTCTGAAGTTGCTCTGAAGTCGGTTGATATCGCCAACCAGGGTGCGATTACGGTACGTAAGAACATCGAGGGTATGGATTCGGTACGAGATACGATTCAGGAAACATCTAAACGTATTAAGCGACTGGGTGAATCTTCCCAGCAGATTGGTGAAATTGTTGCACTGATTACCGATATTGCCGATCAAACGAACATTCTGGCATTGAACGCCGCGATTCAGGCCTCGTCCGCTGGTGAGGCCGGTCGAGGCTTCGCAGTTGTTGCGGATGAAGTACAGCGATTGGCAGAGCGAGCGGGTAATGCAACCAAGCAGATATCGGCGCTGGTTAAAACGATTCAAGCGGATACCAACGAAGCCGTAGCATCGATGGAAGAATCAACAGCAGGTGTTGTGAACGGTGCAAAGCTGGCAGAGGATGCGGGTGTATCTCTGGTAGAGGTTGAAACAGTATCGCAGCAGCTGGCTGATTTGATTCAAGGTATCTCTGGTGAAGCATCAGGGCAAGCCGTATCAGCACGAAATATTTCTCAATCCATGAACGTAATTCAAGCAATTACTATGGAAACTTCCGAGTCAACTAGCGAGACGGCGAAATCGGTTGGACAGCTTACTGAGCTGGCTAACGAACTGCGTAAATCAGTAGCTGGCTTTAAGCTGCCTGATGCCGAAGAAGTCGACACAGTAATGCTGAAATAAAACAAAATTATAAAGGCGCTTCCTGTAATAGTGGGTATAGAGAAACAGTATGGATTTAGGTAACACCGTACAATTTAATTCCCTTAAGTGGGTTAAAGAAGAGCTTAGACTGCTGCTGAAAGAAGTACAGCGTCAGTTTGAGCTATATCTGGATAATAATGACGACGCTGATAAACTGGCCGAGGTTAACTCCCTTGTACGCCAAGTGAAAGGTACCCTGTCATTAGTTGAAGTCTATGGCGCTGCACTGCTTAGTGAGGAGTTAGAGGCTTTACTTGATGCGATTGCTGAAGGAAACATCACTAATAAAGATGATGCTCATGAGGCGGTATTGCGCGCAATACTTCAGCTGGCTGATTATCTAGATAGCGTTGCAGCAGGGCAAAAAGACACACCTATTCTACTTCTGCCCTTGCTAAATGACTTGCGTGCAGTACGCAAAGAAAACCTATTATCTGAAAGTGTATTATTTGTACCTGATTTAAATGCTACAGCAAGTGGCAGTGCTGATGTGGATAGTCTTGCAGGCCGTCCAGAAGCTCAATTAGTCGCTAAAAAACTACGCCCCCAGTATCAGTTTGGTTTGTTAGGGTGGTTCCGTGGCACTGATGAAGCGGGTGGTTTGCGCAAAATGCAGAAGGTGCTGGAGCATTTGCGTGCCACTGCTAGGCAGGATGCAAGTAGCCGCCTGTGGTGGGTGAGCGTTGGTTTACTAGAGTCCATTGCCCAGCAAGGTGTTGATTCTAGCGCTGCAGTAAAATCCCTGTTAGGCCAGGTCGACAGACAGATTAAGGCACTTGCGGATCTTGGTGAAGACTCTTTCGCTCAGCAAATTCCGTCAGAAGTCATAAAAAATATACTTTACTATGTGGCCCGCTCTGAGGCTAAAGGTAGTATTACTGAAGAAGTTAAGCAGGAATTCCGTCTTGCCGAACTAATGCCGAGCGAAGGCGAAGGTGGGCAGGTTGCCGGTGTTAATGAAGAGTTGCTGAATACCGTGTCAGCTGCGATTAAAGAAGACATGCACCAGGCAAAAGATATTCTTGATATTCATGGGCCTAGCGCCAATATCGACGGCCTAAAGGCACTACCTGAAGTACTACAGAAAATTGCTGACACATTAGGCATGCTGGGCTTAGGGGGTATGCGTGAACGTTTAGTTGCCACTACAGAACGCCTACAAATTGACTTCTCATCCGACACAACGGATGCGGATCATATGATGGATGCTGCATCCACCTTATTGTCTGCTGAAGATGCACTGGATGCACTGGTGACAACGGGTTCTATCGAGCAATCGGATAAAACGGTCGAGAGCGATGTTGCTGCAGAAAATCGCAAGGTTGTTTCTACGGTAGTTAATGAAGCTCAAAAAGGCATGACGAAAGCTAAGGAAGCGATTGTTGATTATATGGGAGACATGGCCAACTTCGCTAAAATGGAGCTTGTTCCCGCTTTATTGGCGGAAGTTTCAGGTGCGATGTTTGTTGACCCATTGGACCGAGCCAAGCCTTTATTAGATGGCTTAAATGACTTTATTTGTACGAATATTATTCAGCCTCGCAGTATCCCAGCTGAAGCTGAGCAAGAAGCGATTGCTGACCTTGTTACAAGCATTGAATACTACCTAGAAGCCGTTAGTGAAAACCGTACTGAAGGTGAGCTTTATATTACCGTCGGCTTAGAGGCCTTAGATAGACTTTCTACTAATAGTGTGGCTGAGCAGATCGTCGTTGAGGCGGCTCCAGAAGAGCCGGAGTCAACTATTGTAAATGATGCTGAAGAAGCCTCCGAGTTAGCGGATATTGGTTTTGATTTAGAGGAACTCGCAGCGGACTTAACTGAGCCGGTGGTACAGGCGCCAGCGCATAAACCTAAGCACAGCGAGCCATTTGAACGCAATCTAGATATTATTTCTGATGATGTCGATGAAGAAATTCTTGAGATTTTCATTGAAGAATTATTAGAAGAACACGAACGCATTAGCGAACAGTTTCCGTTGTGGAAGCAGGCGCCTAGTAATTCAGATGCGATTACGACCATTCGTCGTTCATTCCATACCCTGAAAGGTAGCGGACGCCTAGTTGGTGCACAGTTGATTGGCGAGTTCGGCTGGTCTATGGAAAACCTGCTTAACCGCATGTTGGACGAAACCATCCCACTGTCTGAACATGTGTTTAACTGTGTGGAAGAAACTATTGGCGTATTGCCTCAGCTGATTGAACAATTAACGGGCAATCGCGAACCTATAGAAAGTGTCTATGACTTAATGGCTAGAGCTTGGGCGGTTGCTAATGGTGAAGACCCTGATGCAGAGCCAGAGCCAGAGCCAGAGCCAGAGCCAGAGCCAGAGCCAGAGCCAGAG